>PLAD01000353.1 GCA_003134215.1 Armatimonadota bacterium | reverse complement strand
CGGAGCAATCAGGACGAACGGTTTTCAAATCGTCGTCTTAATGCCGGACAAACTGCGTCAGATGATCGATATGTAGCCGCCTGCCCACGTCATCTACACAATAAAAAAGCCCGACAGCGTCCTGTCGGGCTTTCAATTTTGCTAAGCTTCGGCTGAAACCTTGGCGGGAGGCGGATTGGTCGGTTCAGGATAGACGCTGATACGGCGCTTGTGCTTGCCGCCTTCGAACTTGACATATCCGGCTATAAGGGAAAATAGCGTGTGGTCTTTGCCCATACCGACATTTAATCCCGGGTCGAACTGCGTGCCGCGCTGACGGATCAGGATGTAGCCCGGCTTTACTTCTTCGCCGCCATGCTCTTTGACCCCGAGCATCTTGGGTTTGCTGTCACGTCCATTGCGCGACGAGCCCATACCTTTTTTGTGTGCCATAAGATTGTTCCTCTAAAAGATGCCGGATAATTAACCGGCGCTGATCGTACCGATCTTGATTCGGGTCAGATCCTGTCGGTGACCATAGTGGTGGCGCTGGTTCTTTTTCGCCTTGTAAGTGAGACCGTTAATTTTGGGGCCCTTGGTCTGCTCGACGATCGACGCAGTGACTGTGGCGCTGGTCAGGATGGGGGTGCCGAACACGGGCGCGTCATTTCCGCCGATGGCAAGAACTTCTGCGACAGTCAAGTTGTCGCCGGCTTCACCTTCTTGCTTGTCCACCAAAAGCGTCGTGCTTTCCTGGACCCTATACTGCTTGCCGCCTAAGCGGATGATGGCATACATCAGAAATTATTCCTCGTTCTCAAAACTGTGGTACGGACGTTACAAAACGATTCTATGCCGATTTTCGGCACAAAACAACGGGGGACAGTATACAATATTATTGAAGGTAATGTCAAATTCGAACACGCTTTTTAATTTAAGTCGGCTATTTATGTGTCGCCCGATTAAAAGTAAACATTTATGTGAAAATTTTGAAAAAGTGTGGAATATCTTGGTTTGCAGTCACCGTTTTAATTGTAAGTTCCATTTCTATTTTGATAGCTATGCCAAATTCTTGACAGCAGAAAACTGCCGGTGCTATAATCGACGAACCCATAAGTCGCGGCAGTACCGGGCTCTTCTACCTCTCACCGCGCTAGCCCCCAAAAAATCCCAGCAAAAGGAACGTTGTTGTTAGTGAAACAATCCATGAAGATTTTTGTTAAAATGTGTTGCATTCTAAGGAGCTATTAGTATCATGAATCGTGTTGCGTTGAATGTCGGTTTCTACAATTACATCGTCGAAGACAAAATTATTGCTTTGATCAACAGCGATTCGGCGCCCATGCGGCGGATGATACAAGAGTGCCGAAAAAACGGCAAATTAATCGACGCCACGCAAGGACGCAAAACTAAAAGTGTGATATTCTTGATGGGAGGTAATGTGGCGACATCGGCGCTACCGCAAGATATTCTGCTTAAAAGGATGACGGGCGAAGGAATCGGCGAGGACCTCTCCTCCGAAAGCGAATCAGTCGAAGAATCGTCTCCTAACGAAGTTTATGAGCCTGCAACCTGAAACATCGATAGAACTCCCAAAAGCGGACGGCCTGCTAGTTGTAGTGTCAGGCCCGTCCGCAGTAGGGAAGGACACAATCCTTGACAAAGTTCTTGCAGAGCCGGGGGATCTTGTTCACGACGTGGTCAGGTGTGTGACTGCGACCACCCGCGACCCGCGCCCAGGTGAAGTAGAAGGAGTAGCTTACCATTTCCTCTCCGTCGTCGATTTCCACGCGAAAACACTTCAAGAAGGTTTTCTTGAGTACGCGAATGTGTTCGGCAACTGGTACGGAACACCTCGGGACTGGGTGGAACGGCAGCGTCAAAGTGGTGTCGATGTGATATTGAAGATCGATGTCCAAGGCGCTCTCGCAGTCAAAGCGCGCGTCCCAGACGCGATTCTAATCTTCTTTCGACCTCCAAGCCTTGCCGAACTTGAACGTCGGCTGCGGGCGCGCAATACCGAAAGCGAAGAACAGATTGCACGGCGGCTTCTCGACGCGCGCAACGAACTCGCACAGATGCCCCATTACAACTACTCCGTTATCAACAACGAAGTCGAACAAGCCGCTCAAGACCTTAAAGCAATACTGCGCGCGGAACACTGCCGCGTTCGATCCTTCTGACTTGATCCTTCAGAAGATCCACGGGATAAGAAACTTAGTTCGCCTGCGGTATTCCGCGTACTGGCCTGGAAATAGGCTCTCCATGTTTCGCTCCTCAACGGTTGCACTGTAAATCGCATAAGCCCCGAAGGCGACAGCAACAACAATCAGGCGAAGTCCGAAGATCGGCGCCGATCCCAGCAGCGCCAGCAGAATCCCAGAGTAGATGGGATGGCGGACCAGGCCATAAGGTCCGGTTGTCACCAACTCAGTCTTCGCCTTGACCGACATTGGTACACCCCAGTTCCTACCGATATGCCGCCGAGCCCATACTGCAAACCCAAATCCGGCAGCACAGACTACCGCTGCAGCCAGGTTGACAAGCAGGTTTGATGAGCCGTGCGTCCATTCAGCGCTGCGCATCGTCTGCCGGCCAAGGAGCCCGACGATGACAATAACTGCAGCGAACCGGGTTAAGAGACTCTGACCCCAACTCGATCCACGAACGTTTTTGTTGGACTGCAGTCCGGAGATGAGCCAGTAAACATAAAAACCAACCCAAAGCAGCCCGATGAAAAACCTGAGCTGGTGCATGAAGTGATTGTAGACTGCCTGTAATCAGATACTATTTCGCCGGCGCTACTGCCCCAAACTTCTCACCACCCCATACGACTGCCGTGATACTTCTAGTTCTTCGTTTGTTGGGATCACCCACACTTGCACCGACGATGATTCTGTGGTGATCTTTGCTGGCTTTTTGCCCAGCGCAGCGGCATTTGCCGTAGCCGAAAGTTCGACGCCTAGAAACTTGAGACGCCAACAAATCTTTTCGCGAATCTCCGGAGAGCGTTCACCGATTCCGCCGGCGAAGGCGATCGTATCGGCGCCGCCGAGAGCGGCTGCGTAGCCGCCGATATACGTGCAAACACGGTACGAGAAGATTTCCAGCGCCATATTGGCGGCGCTGTCGCCTTTCGCTTCGGCTTCTTCCAGCGTCCGAACATCACCGCTGCTGCCGGACAGTCCGAGGAGGCCGCTCTTGTGGTTCAACGTGTCGTCCAGCTCATCGATCGATAGCTTACCGCTGTGCAGAAGATACAGCAGCAACCCTGGATCGATATCGCCGGAGCGGGTCGACATTACCAGCCCTTCGAGCGGCGTCATTCCCATGGATGTATCGATACTCGCCCCATCTTTGATTGCGCAGATACTCGCGCCGCTGCCGAGGTGGCAGATGATTATACGACTGCCGGCCGGCGGCCTATGCTGCGACTTCAGCAGCTCTTTCGATACAAAACTGAAGGAAATGCCGTGAAATCCGTACTTGCGGACATGTTGGTGCTCCGTCAACCCGCGAGGCAGTGCGTAGCGCCAGGCCAGCTCTGGGAGCGTTGAATGGAAGGCAGTGTCGAAGACTGCGACACCTGGCGCATGAGGAAGTTCGCGAAACCCGGCTTCCACCATCGCGACTTCCGCGGGATTGTGCAGGGGGTCGAGGAACTCAAGCCCTCGCAAAGTCTCAATTCGCTCTGGGCTCAGCAATGTCGGTTCGACAAATGTAGAGCCGCCGTGGACAATTCGGTACCCAATCGCGTCTATTCCATGTTTTTCACATCTTTTGACAACCGCCTGGGCGGAAGGAACGATCCCTTTGCCGCCGGAATGCTCTTCCTCGCCTTCCAATAGAAGGGTTTCGCTCCCGGCGTCGGGGAATTTGTAGAGCTTGAACTTTAGTGTGGCGCTGCCGCCATTCAGAGCGAGTATATTCACGAGACTGGGCGCCTCCTCACTCTACGCCGAATACTCTTTAACCCCTTTATCTGGGAGTCAAACATCGCAGACGAGTAAGTACAGGTCGGACCCGGGTAAACTGGGTCCGATTATTTGGCTAATAGGAGTGATCGACTGCGCTCGCGCGGACTGTGCCCGCGAAGACCCGGTGAATGTAGATGTGGTAGACAATGACAACTGTCATTGCAACAACAATCGCGGCAAACGCTGTTTCCAGGTTATGCTTCGGTGCGGCAGCGTTGTAGATTGTCAGGCCTCCGGTAGTCGAGCCAAGTTCCGGCAGAAGGAACGGATAGAGACTGGCTCCGGCCGAGCCCATCAAGCCAACCAGAAGCATCGCTCCGGCATACACCGCCTTGCCAAACTGCTCGCGGTTCTGATAAATCGGGATAGCGATCAGTGAAGCAACCGCGATGAGCGGAATAGCGAACAAGAACGGCATCCTTTGGAAGTTGTCGCCCACGGTGGGTCTTGCCCAGAATGCCAGAGCTGTCGCCGCGACTGTCAGGGCGACGACAGCGTACCAGAGGTTTTTTGCCCAGGTTCGCGCCCTTGCCCGCTGAATGTCGGTAGTTTTCGCAGCCAGGAGATTGGCCCCATGCATCGCAAGTAAAACCAGGCTGAGGACGCCGACGACTACCGCATATGGATTGAGAGCCATCAGCAGCGAACCCTGAAAATTGCCTGCCGCATCGAGCGGAACTCCGCGAACCACATTGCCGACTGCGGCGCCGAAGAGAATTGCCAAAAGTGCACTGGAGACTGAAAAAATGAGATCCCAAAAGTCGCGCCAGAGCGGACTCTTCATATGGCTTCGAAATTCAAGCGCTCCGCCGCGCATCAGCAGAAGCCACAAGACCAGAGTGAGGACGATATAAAATCCGCTAAACGAAGCGGCGTAGAGGCGCGGAAAGGCCGCGACCATTGACCCGCCCGCCGTCAGCAGCCAGACTTCGTAACCGGCCCAAAACGGCCCGATGACCTGGAAATTGGTGCGCCGCTCATTGTCGTTTCTGCCCAGAAACATATGCAGAGTCCCGATCCCGAGGTCGAGCCCGTCGAGGACTGCGTACCCAACGAGCAATGCGCCAAGTACCATAAACCAGACTGTGTTCATGCCGCCACCTTTTCTTCGATATCGATCCCCAGCGGATTTTGGGTTCCGGGTACATCCGGCCCCTGCGCAATGATATTTCCTACCAGAAGCAGGAACAGCAGTCCGAGAACCAAATACAGCGCCATAAAGCCGATGAGCGTGAAGATGACCTCTCCTGTCGACACATTAACCGAGTTTGCGTGCGATGTCAGCATGAGGTTGTAGATTACCCAGGGCTGTCGCCCTACTTCCGTCACCACCCAGCCGGCCTCGTTGGCAATGTAGGGGAGAGGAACCGACAACATCAGCAGCCAGAGAAACCACTTGTTGTACTCCAGCTTCTTTCTCCAGAGAAGGAAGACTCCGACAGCGGTCAGCAGGATGAAGACGACCCCGAGCCCGATCATAATGTGATATGCATAGTAGGTCACCTCGATCGGGGGCCACAGGTTGCGCGAGATGGAGTCCAGTCCTTTGACAGGGGCGTTTGGCGAACCGTAGGCAAGATAGGACAGGAGACCTGGTACGTAGATCGGGTCCAGCAGCTTACTGTGCTGCGAGTCAGGCATCCCGATGATTGCAAGAGGCGCTCCTGCCTGCGTTTCGAATTGTCCTTCCATCGCCGCAAGCGTGGTCGGCTGGTATTTGACCACAGCCTCGCCGTTTTTCGAACCGGTCGGAAAGACCTGCGTGATCGAGAAGATCAGTCCGACAATCAATCCGAGCGATAAGCAGATTCGTGCAAACTCGCGGTGTCGATTTACCAGAATGTAGAAAGCGCCCAGCGCCGCCATCAGTAATGCTCCCTGGACGAAAGCTCCATTCAGAGTGTGGAGATACTCCCAAAGTTCGAACGGATTGAGCAGTACGGCCGGTAGACTGGTCAGACGGAAAACTCCGTTCTGGCCGAGCGCGTAACCGACCGGATGCTGCATCCATGCATCGGTATCTGTAATGAAGTACGCCGAGAGGATGGTCCCGAGAGAGAGCATTGCTGCCGAAAACGCATGCATTTTTGTGCTGATTTTTTTCTCACCAAAGAGAAATACGCCGAGAAAAATCGACTCCATGAAGAAAGCAATGGAACCCTCCATCATCAAGCCCTGGCCGATGACTCCGCCGGCGGCATTCGAGAATCTCGCCCAATTGGTGCCGAACTGGAACTCCATCGGCACTCCGCTGGCTACTCCGGCTCCGAAGTTCAACACGAACAGTCGGCCCCAGAACCGTGCCGCGCGAGCATAAGCGCCGTCACTGTCTTCATTTCGCCTTAGCTGCTGAATCTTGAGGATCACTATCAAAAGCGCCAGTCCAATGGAGACTGGCGGAAACAGATAGTGAAACATTACGAGAGAAGCAAAATGCACCCTATCCGCAATAACGCTGCTATCCATAAATTACCTTTCTTAACTGGAACACTCAGAAAGTATGCCGTTTTGCAGGCTAGGAATTGATCCGCGAAAAGGCGGATTTCGTGTCCGTGATTGCGAAAAAAAAGTCAATCACGGGGTGCGTTGATGTATCATTGTCGATAGGAAACATTGCTTGGATACCCATACCTACCATCCTGACCAGCATTTGCTGTCGTCCATAGATTTGAAAAGCGTTCTGGAGAGCTCCTACGACGCAATTTTCACGAAATCGCTCGAGAATATCATCTTGCTGTGGAGCGAAGGTGCAGAGCGGGTCTACGGTTACAGTCGTGACGAGATCGTCGGTCGATCGGTAACTCTACTTTTTCCCGAAGGCCGGCGTGGCGAAGAAAAATTCATACTCGAACAGCTCCGCTCCGGCGCCACGGTTGCAAACCATGTCACCGAGCGTCTAACCAAGGACGGGCACGTTCTCGACATGTTGGTGACAATCACCCCGATCAGAAACGCGGCCGGCGATGTCGTAGCAGGACTGTCGGTCGCGCGCGACATCACGGCCAGGAGACGCGCCGAAGAAGTGGTGCACCATCTGGAAACGCAGATGGAGAACCGCTCCCTAGTAATGGAGACGGCCAACCGGGTCGCGCTGGACATTCTATCCCATCGCAGTGGAGTCGAGGCTCTTCGTCACATTGTCGAAGCTGCTCGCAAGCTGGTCGGAGCAAAATACGGCGCATTGGGGGTCGCAAAGCCGGGTGGGCCGGGCTTGTTGGAGTTCGTCACTGTTGGAATGACCGAAGCAGAAGAGGCTGGNNAATGACCGAAGCAGAAGAAGCTGGTATCGGCAGCAGACCGCTGGGAGTTGGAATCCTCGGCCTGCTTTTAGAGAGCGCCGAGCCGCTGCGTTTGAATTCGATCGTCGACCATCCGTCGTCCGCCGGACTGCCAGCCGGTCATCCGAATATGAACAGCTTTCTTGGTGTCCCGATTATGCGCGGCGAAAGTATTTTGGGTAGCCTTTACCTCACCGATAAGATCTCCGGCGGCCCTTTTACCGAGGCTGATGAAGCGGCAGTTAATGCGCTAGGTTCGTACGCCGCTGTCGCGGTACACAATCTGCATATGCAGTCGCACCAGCAGGCTTTGGTCAGGGGTTTAATCCATGCGCAGGAAGAAGAGCGGCGCTCTGTCGCTTACGACCTGCATGACGGTTTGACGCAGTATATCATGGCGTCTCACGCGCATTTGGAGAGTTTTCGACGCGCCAAAAGCGCCGGAAATGACGCGCGTGCCGAACGAGAATTAGAACACGGGCTGCTGCTTCTCAATAAAGCCGTCATCGAATCTCGGCTTCTGATCAATGGGCTTCGCAGTCTCGCGTTGGACGACCTCGGTTTGGCGGGTGCGCTTGAGCAGTTATTGGCCGACGAAAAGGTTCGCTCGAACTGGAGTGAGACCGATTTAATCCATAATATTGAAGGCACAAGGTTCGACAAGACATTGGAGACCGCAGTCTACCGTGTCGCGCAGGAGGCGCTTACCAACGCGCACAAGCACGCAAACGCCCGGCGGGTTCGGCTTCAGTTAATTCTGCGTCCGGCCATCCGCACTGGGCGCGCGCAACTCGTCCTTGAGGTAAGAGACTGGGGTAACGGCTTCGATAAGGATGCACAATCGCAGGGATACGAACATCTCGGCTTGCACAGCATGGTTGAGAGAGTCAATGTAATGGGTGGATGCTACGAACTGACAAGCGTCATTGGGGAAGGTACTACGGTAAGCGCATATTTTCCCGTGATCGACCTGCTGCCGCCGGAAAAAGAGGAGCAGAATAATGAGTGAAGATCAACAGGTGAGCGTCGTCTTAGTGGACGATCATGCTCTTTGGCGCGGAGGCGTCCGCAGCATGCTGGAAGACACCGAGTTCATGGTCATTGGCGAAGCTTCGTCCGGCAAAGAAGCCGTGGAATTAGTCCCGCAGCTCAATCCTCGCATCGTTCTTCTCGACATCCGTATGGCCGGCGGCGATGGACTTGATGCGCTCCAGGTCATTAAAAAGGCTTGTCCGAAGACTGCTGTCATCATGCTCACCACTTACGACAATCCCACATACATGGCCCGTGCGGTCGCCGGCGGAGCTTCGGGATACCTACTGAAAGGGATCGCGTATGATGAGCTTCTCGAAGCGCTTAGAGCGGTCAGTTCGGGAGAAACGCTGCTCAGTGTAGAAGACCTCGTTCGCGGACTGCGCGGAGTCGAGCCGAGCAACGATGCGATTGCTGACCTGGTCGAGCCGCTCACAAATCGTGAAATAGAAGTGTTGCAGCTTCTTTCCACCGGTATTCCAAACCGCGAAATCGCCGCAATTCTCTTTATCGCCGAAAGCACCGTCAAAACCCATGTCGAGCACATTATCGGCAAGATAGGCGTTTCAGACCGGGTGCAAGCCGCCGTCTGGGCTGCTCGCTGCGGTATTGCCTCCTCCTAGTTCACAGAATCCGTCTTTTTGGGGATGTTTCGTTCTGCGTATTCCTCCATACTTTCCTTAATAAAGTAATGAGGAGGCATGCGCATGTTCAAACGGATACTACTGGCAACCGATGGTTCAAAATGTGCTCTGCGAGCAGCGGAGTTTGCTTCCGACATTGCGGCCAAATTCGAATCGAGCTTGCTGATCGTCGCCGTATTTCATCCGATCCCGGTCGTTTCCCCTTATGGTGACGGAGCCTATGAGCTCGAGCCGGAGCAAATCGGGGAGATCCTCGATCAAGCTATCAGGGTTACTGTACCTGTACCACAATCTAAGAATGTTCGATACAGCATACGAAAGGAAATAGGTTATCCCGCCGAAGAGATTCAGAGAGTCGCAGTCGAGGAGGACTGTGATCTTATTGTGCTTGGCAGCAGAGGCTTGAGCGGTTTGAAGTCGTTCTTGTTAGGCAGCGTCTCAGACCGAGTCACGCACGCTGCTCACTGCCCTGTGCTGATAGCGAGATAACTGAAAACAGAGAAATATGTGCAAAATGGCGATAGTTAGCGACGGGCAGCGTATCGTTTGCGATGGGAAGGACTGTTCATCAGAGGTTAGTCTTCCCGTAGCCCTCAGGCCGATTTTAAGCGGTGATTCCGCCGTAGACCGGTTAAAGGGCTGGCTGTTTGTAACAGTCAGCGGCCACCGCCGCCACTATTGTCCTCAGTGCGTGCCTCATTACCTTGATGAGCTTAGCCTGGTTGATGATCGGTAACCGCCGGTCCGCGAGCAATTATATGAGCGCTGGGCGCCCGAAATGGAATTTAATTTATGTCAATTTGCTTTCTCGAGACGCCTGCCGCTGAAGAAACTTATTTAACCAACAAACTGCCGAACGAAGATTTGGAATTCCTCGAACACCCGTTGAACGATCAGGCGAAACTCTCGAACGGCCCCGTGATTACAGTTATTTCGCCGTTCGTCCATTCGCAAATTGGACGTAACGTCATTGATCGCCTTCCCAATTTGAAGCTGATTGCGACGAGATCGACCGGATACGACCATATTGACATCCGCTATGCAACGCAGCGCGGCATCGCCGTCGCCAATGTCCCTACTTACGGTGAGAACACTGTCGCAGAGCACACATTCGCTCTCATATTGGCGCTATCAAGAAACGTGCATAAGGCATCGGCCCGCACCTTCGCCGGAGACTTCTCTCTCGACGGCCTCCAGGGGTTCGATCTGCACGGCAAGACGATTGGGGTGGTAGGCACCGGTCATATCGGCCTTTTCGTCGTTAAGATTGCCAACGGCTTCGGTATGCGTGTCCTTGCGACCGATCCTCATCCAAACAACGAAGCTGCCGAACTGATGAATTTTAAATATACCGATCTCAAAAACTTGCTTAATGAATCTGATATCGTTACTCTCCACGCGCCGTTGACAGCAGCGACTCAGCATATTATCGGACATCATAACATCACCGAATTCAAACGCGGCGCTCTGCTAATCAACACGTCGCGCGGCGGTCTTCTCGATACTGAAGCGCTGCTGCGTGGACTGGACGAGAAGATCCTCGCAGGGGCCGGCCTCGATGTTCTTGAAGGCGAGGAGATATTTTCGGAAGAGAAGCAGCTGCTTGGGAATCCTGACACGACCAACGAGTCACTGAAGACCGCGCTGCGAAATATATCGCTTTTGCGCCGGCCGGACCTCGTCATCACTCCGCACATCGCATTCGATAGCCGCGAAGCAGTCGAAAGAATACTCGACACCACCGTTTCCAATATCCTCGCCTTCAAAAAAGGCGAGCCGAACAACTTGGTGCATATCTAGACGTCATCCGCCCGTCCTTTGGGCAAGTTAAAGCTAGACAAGACGGGCAGCAGGCGGACGGCTCCGCCAGCTGCCCATCGTAAAGTTGCACTAAAACGGCCGCGTATTAATGCTGTCCGCCCTTACGGCCTGCTTCCGAGTGCTGCTCAGAAGAGCCGCCTCGAGATCCCTTGATTTCAGAGTCGCCGCCCTGGCTTTGCTGCGATCCCTTGTGGGACTGCTCACCGGCATGGGCATGCTGATCGTGAGTTCCACCCTGTCGTCGGCTTTCGCTCTCTTCGGTGCCCTGGTTCTGCTGTGTTCCCTTGTGGGACTGCTCTCCAGCATGGAGATGCTGTTCGTGGCTTCCGCCTCGTGATTCTGCCATTTGACTTTCCTTTCAATCTGAGTACATTCTCGACTTGATCGGTCGTAGAGCTCCAGGGTTAAATAATCTGGTTTCCCTACGGGAGCGTTGTTACCCAGCCGCCCAATTTTCTAATGCGAGCAAGCGCCGAATACGGGAAAAACTTTTTTGGTGTGTCGTGCAGTCATGCTGCCAGGCAGCCGTTTCGTTGGATTTATAGTTGGGTAAAAAGCGGTTTATATGCCTTCTCCACCGGTTTCGAAAACCTCTGATCCAATTCGCACAAATCCGTACATTTTTGTACTATTTGTGCTTGTTACCGTGGTATTTGCGACCATTCTGCGGTGGAGTTTGAACCCTTTTCTTGGACCTACCGCTACTCCATTTATCACATACTTTATCAGCGTGATCTTGTGCGCCTGGCTGTTCGGATTTGTCGGCGGAGCGGCCGCTACTGTTTCGTCTGCTTTCGCGGCAAATTACTTTTTTATGCTGCCGCTTTACTCCCTGAACATTGGAAACACAGTTCAGCTTTCTGGTCTCGTCCTGTTTGTATTGGAAGGAATTGCCATTTCGCTGCTCGGGCAATCGCAATTTAATTCGCGGAACAGCTCCGCCGCAATTGCAGCTGCGGCGGAAGATCGCGCCCGGCGCGCCATGGCGCTCAATGTCATTGGAAAAGCTATTCTTGACACTCGCGAACTTGATATTATCCAGGAGACTGCTCTCGCTCAGCTTGCCAAGACCTTGGAGGTCGATCGCTGCCTGGTCGTTCTTTTAGACAAATCACGCGACTGGGCAAGCTTCGTCGCGGAATGGCGGCGACCTGATCTGCCGCCGATTACCGGACAATATAGCCTGGCAAACTTCGATGTGCAGCTGGATGCGGTCTTTCCAAAAACGGAGCCTTTGGTAATCAACGATGTCGATGACGGGGTAAAGCTCTCCGGCGTGAGTGCGGATATGCTCAAAGGCTTGCAGATTCAGTCGTTAATCGATGTGCCGATGTCCCGCAGCGGAGAAGTTGTCAGCGTCTTAGGAGTCTATATGTCGGAACGTCCGCGCGTGTGGACTGATGACGAAGTCTCGTTCGTACAGGCGGTCGCCTCACAGCTAAGCGCTGCTGTCGAGACCTTCCGCCTTCTTGCCGAAGCGGAAAAGCGGGCTGAGCGCGAAGCGCTGATCAACCGTATCGGACAGGAGATGCGTACCACAATCGATCCAGAGCTTATTCAGGAAAAAACGGCTACGCTCCTTGGCCAAGCCCTTGGCGCCGATCGATGTCACTTCGCCGTCTACGATCTCGTCGAAGGGGGCGTCCGTATCGGGAGCGATTGGTACAGGCCGGACTTGCCGCCGGTGCGCGGTGTCCACGAGTTCGTCAACACGCGCGAGATGTTCCGTGAGCTTTATCCTAAGGATTCGACATCCGTTGTTGTCGACCGTGATACTTCCGGACTTTCGCAGCAGACAATCGATAACATGAAGAGCCTGCAGCTTCGTTCGCGGGTCTCGGTCGCCATTTTCGACACCAACGGAATGGCGACTCTGACGGCGGCGATGTCTGACCGCCCGCGCAACTGGACTGACGACGATATCGCTATAATTGAACGCGTCGCCGCACAGCTTCGGCCGTCGGTCGAGATCGCACGCATGCAGCTTCGTGAGCATAAGATTGCCACAGATCTTCAGAGCGCGCTGATACCGGTCATACCTGTAGGAATTCCTGGATTAAACGTCTGTTCGTGTATGATGCCTGCACTCGATG
>PLAD01000082.1 GCA_003134215.1 Armatimonadota bacterium | reverse complement strand
GTCGAACGGCATCCTCAAGAGGCTGAACAACCACCAGATCACTGCAGAGATTATCGGGCACGATGTAATCGCCGGACAGAGCGCACAGATCGTGCAGGTCAGCGCGGAGCAGTCCTGGGGGCAGAGGAGATATTGGATCGATCCTGTCACCGGAGCTCAGCTAAAGATACAGACATTTGGAGCATTCGGTCAGATGGTGTCACAGACGTACTTCACCCGTATCTCATACGATACCAGTCTCAGCACTAGTGTCTTCGCCCCGCCCAAGGTCGCCCCGGACGTCGCGACTGTGCCGATGTTCCCGCCCGGAAGCCAGGCCATCGCCGGAACTCCAACGAACGTCGAATGCGGGTTTACTCCAATGCAGCCGGCGTACCTGCCGCAGGGTTTTACGTACCAGTCCGCAATGCTTGAGCCGGCAAACCATCAGAAAATCCTAGAACTTACTTATGAGAACGCGCTCGTTGTTCTTTCGATTTTCGAACAGCCTTCCCCGGTTCGTGTTGGCAAGCCCCCAGCGCCTGACGAGTTCAAATCGCCGCGTCAAGGGGTTATGACCGCACGTTTTAACGGCTACAAATACGTCGTCATCGGAACGCTTCCGGAGGACGTCATGCGGCAAATCATCCAGTCGATGCACTGAGCGACGTCGGCAGTCGCAAAATTACTTGCGAAAGATCCAGGGAAAGGAAATCTTTTGTCCATTACCGACAGGAGCGACGTCGGTAACGAAGGGCATGACTGGAGAGTAGTTCGGACATCTCGCGAGGGCGACGTTTGCGATGTCCCGCGCAAGTTTCGGCCGGCCCATCTTCGTGTACGTGAGCGCGAATAAATAGTAAGTCGGCAGGTAGTTCGGATGGTTGCCTACCGTCCGCGCGAATTCAATCGATGCATCCTTGTATCGCCCAACAGTATAGAGTTCCACGGCCAATTCATAATCGGCGTAGCTCGAAGGCGGCAGATATTTGATCGCCTCTTGATAATCGACTATTGCATCGTGCGGATCGTTCGCCATCGCCTCGCAGCGAGCCCTCCCGTATAGAGCCGGCGCAAATGTCGGTGACAGAGCGAGCGCTTTTGAATAATCGAGAGCTGCCTCTGCATAGTCCAACTTCCCCTGTAAAGCGTCCCCGAGGCAGGTCCAGACATATTTATCGGTGTAACCAAGGGACCGAACCTTCAGGTACTCCGCTTCCGAAGCATCAAAGTTTTTCTCTCGCAAGAACTCGCTGCCAAGCTGGAGATAAGGAAGCCAGTCGTTGGGATTTACCGCGATGACGTTAATGAAGACAGTTTTTGTATTTTTCCAGGTTGAAAGCTGAGCCTCAGTCCTGCAGGCGAGTAAACCGATAATGACTCCGGCAACACACTGGACAACCATGCGGCGCGACGGCAGTGAAATTTCTGCAACCGAAAACGCCAGCAATAGTGAGGGCCCCATCAGGGCGAGGTAAGCATACCGATCTGCGACAGTCGAACGGTACTGATAGGTAAATGGAACCAGCCCGCTGACGGGAAGCAGAAAAAGTAAGAAGATGCCTCCGCACAAGATAAGCTGCCGGTTTCCCCGTCCCAGGCAAATGCACCCGAGAATAGAGATGACGGCCAGCGGGGCCATCGAATATTCCCAGCGATGCGTAAACAGCCAGTGAGGCGTTCGCCCATATTCCGCTGCAAGTCCGAAAGGGCAGATCAGCTTATTGATATAAAAACCGAATGAATCCAGCGCTACAATACAACGAGATCCTATCGGCAAGTTCGTATAGTAATAGACAGGCTGAACTTGCCTCGTAAGTAAAACATCTCCAGCCGCAAAAGCGAACCACGGGAGCAGGCGAAACAAAGCTCTACGGAAATCCTGCTTATTGTAGTAGACATCCCAAAATAACAGTACCAAAGGCATAACGACTCCTGAAGGTTTAGCGAGCAGCGAGAGAACATACAATATCGCAGCAGCCATGTCTGCGCGCGGCCGCCGCTCATCGGCGTCACTTGCAAGGTAGACATTGGCAGCGGCAAGGGTCAGAGCGCTTCCCAGCAAGCCACGGAGTTCCGATACCCAGGCTACCGACTCCACCTGGAGCGGATGAAGTGCAAAGAGCAGAGTACCGAACGCTGCGGGGACATCGGACTTTACGGCTCTGCGGATGATGCAGAAAACGAGGACTACATTCAAGAGGTGCAGAAACAAGTTCGCCAGGTGAAAGACACATGGGTTGAGACACGTGTCAAACGCTGTCAGCGAGTTCTGTGTCGTCGCACTCCGCCCCATCAAACCGACGAGAGCATAGACGGTGTACGACAATGGAATATAGAGTTGAAAGTATGGATGAAGCCAGAAGTGTGAAACAGTGCGCAAGGAAACGGACTGCAGACAGTGGTTATAGACCACATTCGTAAGATCGTCCCATGACGTAAAGTCGTAGGAACCTACCTTATAGAAGACAACGGCAGTAATGACGACAATCAACGCCGCAAGGGCGGTTGTCTGTCGACGCAAAAATTCACCGAGGCGCAGCCTAACCATACTGGTATTATTGGCAGGAATCAGGGCGGCCTTCAGTGGGCTCCTCGAACCTCTCCCGGCGGAACTACTTGAAGAGGTTTTTCAGCAGTGAACCGACATTTGCCGGCCGTTCGGCTAAGCGGCGGCTAAAGTACGGGTACCAGGCGACGCCGTAGGGGACGTAAACTCTGACGGCAAATCCTTCTTTCACCAGGGCGGTTTGAAGGTCGTTCCGAATACCATGCAGCATCTCAAACTCGAAGTTCTCGGGGTCAATATTATGTTGTTTGACGAATTTCTTTGCGATATTGATAATTGCCTCATCGTGCGTCGCAAGAGCTGGATGAAAGCCCTTCTCAAGGAGCTGATACATTTGCCGCCGAAAGGCAACATCAATGTCCGCTTTCTTAGGATAAGCGATATCCGGCGATTCTTCGTAGGCGCCTTTCACCAGTCGCACAGATACATTTTCAGCGATTAACGACTCCAAATCACGGTCGCTCCGGCGTAGGCAGGACTGTACGACACCGCCGACATTCGCGTAGGCGCGGTGTTCTTCGGCAACGATCTGGTGTGTCCGCGCAGTATAGGCGGATCCCTCCATGTCGATCCGAACGAATATGCCGCCGCGCAGCCGAGCTTCGTCGGTCAATCGGCGCAAATTTTGACGCGCAAGTTGGTCGGAAATATCCATACCAAGCGCGGTCAGTTTGACGGAGAGGTATGTTCGCGGACTGAAAATAGAAATCTGCCTGATCGCTTCAAGATAGCCAAGCGTAGACTTTTCAGCTTCTTCCGGAAGCAGGACATTTTCTCCCAGAATATCCAGTGAACACGAAATATTGTGGTCTGAATACTCCTTGACGACGAGGAGCCCATCGCGGAGTGAGGTTCCCGCGATAAACCGCCGTACCAGCGGATTGCTTGGTCCCTGCTTCTCGAAAAAAGTTCTAACTCCGGAATTATCGGCCACTGCTGATTAGGTCTACTGACGGCTGGCTGAGGGCTGCGAACTTGACAAGGCAATCTCGCCAACACTATAATGTGCGGATGTACCTGTCCGTAATTATACCCGCGTACAACGAGGAAGATAGACTTCCGGAGACTCTGGAAGCGACTGTTGCTTACTTCAAGTCTAAGTTCAGCGGAGATTTTGAAGTGCTTGTGGTGGACGATGGAAGCACCGACGGCACCGCGGATGCAGCCCGCCGATTCGACAAAAACGACCCGGGTATCGTCCGTGTATTGAACTATGACGGCAATCGAGGCAAAGGGTACGCCGTTCGTTACGGCATGCTGCGCGGAACCGGCGAATGGAAGCTGTTTTGTGACGCGGACCTCGCTACCCCGGTTGAGGAGTACGACGTCATTACTTCGGCAATGACTAAGGGAGGTGCGGCTATCGGCATCGGCTCTCGCCCTCTCAAGCAATCCAGACTGCTTGTCCGGCAGCCCCTATGGCGTGAATGCCTCGGCAGGAGCTTTAATAAAGTTGTCCAGCTCGCCGTGCCTGGCATTGACGATACGCAATGCGGATTCAAAATATTCAGCGCTGCAGCTGCAAAGGAAGTGTTTAGCCGCTGCCGCCTCGATGGATTCGCATTCGATGTCGAATCGCTTTATATCGCAAGAAAGCTTGGATACCGCATTGCCGAGGTTCCTATCCGCTGGTCACACAAAGAAGGTTCGAAGGTAAATATGCTTCGCGACGGCACCAGGATGCTCGCCGATTTGCTGACTATCTACCGATTACACCATACTTTAGAGCCGCTCGCCGCTCTAAACCCATCCCCAAAGCGATAGGTATCGCAGGAGCAGTGAGAACGTGACCTTGACCGAGAGAAAGTTCGCGGCCGCCTTTTGCGCGGTGGGAGCCGCTGCATTTGCCTACGCCCTGTTTGTCGAACCATACCTTATCGAGACCGTCTCCCTTGAACTCATTTGCTCCCGCCTTCCGAAAGAGTTTGACGGTTATTCGATCCTTCAAATTTCCGACCTGCATATGCGCCGGTTAGGCAGACGCGAAAAGCGCCTTCAGGCAATAGTGCGAAAGCTGCCAAAACACGACCTGGTTCTATTGACCGGTGATTTAATCCACACGACGAAAGGCGCAAAGCCTTTTTATGAGCTTTGCGAAAGCGTACAAGCCGTGGACGGAGTCTATGCCGTATTCGGTAATTCCGAACATAAAAACGGTGTACGCAGCCGCAAATTCGCGGAAGAGATGGCGGAGCACGGCATAGAGGCTCTCATAAACAGTCACGTCGAAATTGAACGCAAAGGTGCGAAGATAGCATTACTCGGGGTGGATGACCCGGTGAGCCAGAAGGACGATATCCCGAAGGCGGTTGCAGGGGTGCCGGACGATCAGTTCAAGCTGATGATGATGCATTCTCCCGACCCGATCGGCCTCGCAGCCTCATACGGCATTGATGTCGTCTTCTCAGGGCACACTCACGGAGGACAAATCCGACTGCCGATTATCGGACCGCTCTACACTAATAGTACGCTTGGAATTTCGATGGACCACGGCCTCTTCAAAGGAGAACAGCTCTTCCGCCTTATTGGATTTCGGGCGGGTCGAACTCAGCTTTATGTTACGCGAGGAGTCGGCGTCAGCAGCCTCGCGATTCGCTTCGGGTGCCGCCCGGAAATCACCTCGATCACGCTCAGAAGGCCCTGAATAGCAGGGCTGACGCTGCCTCGTTCAAAATATATTCGGGATTACCCCGTTGTTGTTTTTCCTTGATTTCTTCCAAAACCAGTATTTCTGTCGATAAATCACCCTTTAGCCTCAGGAATGATTTACCGACACTTCTATTGTGAGCGACGAGATAGCCGACTGGGGAGCTATCGTCTCAGAGATATGCTCAACAGACTAGAAGTCTGACCAGCCTAAGGAGAAGATAAGAATGAACAAAATGTTTGGCCGCCTAAAGGCCGCCGGTTTTACCCTCGTCGAGATCATGATCGTTGTCCTGATCATCGGCATTCTGCTTGCTATCGCGATTCCCAACTTCATGAATGCTCGTGAAGAAGCTCGCGCAAAAGCTTGCGTCGCCAACCTGAAGCAGATCGACAGCGCCACCCAGCAGTGGGCGATGGACAATAAGGTCAGCAACGCCAACTACTCAACCGTTGGTCCGCCGTCCTTGACCGCGACTTCCGGCACCACCCAAATTGTCGGCAGCTCGTCGTATATCCGTTCGGCACCGTCCTGCCCGTCCGGCGGCACCTATTCTGTCGCGGCTTCACTGACGGTCAGCCCGACCTGCTCGATCCCAACGACCAACTCGTCCGACACAAACTACCAGCTCGGCGGCCGATACTATCACGGTCTCTAAGTTAACAATGGAGCCCTCCCCTCTCGGGAGGGCTCTTTTTTTTCCAAATTAAAGAATAGGCCCAATCGCTGACCTACTCAAGAGACGCTGCACCACTCAACCTGCATTGGCATCGATCTAAGACCATTTGTGAGGATATTTGTATGATGAAAATTCCTTTTAAACGCGCTGACCGCAATATGCAGGCTTTCACACTCGTCGAGATCATGATTGTAGTTCTGATTATCTCGCTGCTGCTCGCTATTGCCATACCGAACTTCATGAACGCCCGCGAAGAGGCGAGAGCAAAGGCCTGTGTCGCTAACCTGAAGCAAATCGACAAAGCAACCCAGCAGTGGGCGATGGACAACAAGGTGAGCAACAACAACTATAACACGATTGGGCCGCCGTCGCTCACTGCGACATCAGGCACCACCCAGATTGTCGGGACTTCGTCGTATATTAGGTCGACTCCGAAATGTCAGTCAGGCGGAACATACTCCGTCGCCGCTTCACTAACCGTAAGCCCAACCTGTTCAATTCCTACGTCGTATTCGTCCGATACCAACTACGTCTTCGGCGGCAGATACTATCACGGACTATAATGAACTTACGCTTAAAGTTCCTGGCTGACCTCGATAAAAACCGCGATCTTCAATGTACCGGTATATGCGTCGAAGTTCATAAAACTGGTACTTTTTCTCGCCTTAGCGACCTTCAGGAACTCTGATTTACAACCGATAACCATTATTGAGCGACGAGATTAGCCGGCGAACCCGCTACCGTCGACAGAGAATGTTGACAGAACTGCTCGTTGAAATCTAGGAGAATTTAGACATGACTAAGCCAACCGTTTTTGGCCGCCTTAAGGCAGTCGGTTTCACTCTTGTCGAGATCATGATTGTTGTCTTGATCATCGGTATTTTACTTGCCATTGCGATCCCAAACTTCATGAACGCTCGTGAAGAAGCTCGTGCCAAAGCCTGCGTCGCCAACCTGAAGCAGATCGACAGCGCAACTCAGCAGTGGGCAATGGACAACAAGGTCAGCAACGACAACTATTCGACAATCGGCCCGCCGTCCCTGACTGCAACATCCGGTACCACCCAGATCGTCGGCAGCTCGTCCTATATTCGTTCAGCGCCGTCCTGCCCTTCCGGCGGCACCTATTCGGTCGCTGCGTCGCTGACTGTCAGTCCGACCTGCTCGATCCCGACGACAAACTCGTCAGACACCAATTACCAGCTCGGCGGTCGATACTATCACGGTCTGTAAAGAGCGGTCGCATCTTTACTTGAAGACAGAAACACAAATGAGCTTCGTCCGCCTGGGCGAAGCTCATTTTTCACTTTTTTTCCCGCGTACTCTGCATCGATCAGCACTATCCGCCGATAATAGAAGCAATGGTTAATTTCTTGGCTACTCGGTGCGCTTCAATGGTGAAGAACCGATCATTGATTAAAACATTATCAAAGCACGGTCAAAGAGACTGCGCAGCGTTTACCTTGGTTGAGATCATGGTAGTTTGCTGCATCATCGGAATTTTGCTAGCGATCGCTGTGCCTAACTTTGTTTCATCCCGCGAGGCTGCGCGCGCCAAGGCATGCGTCGCAAATCTCAAGCAGATCGACTCCGCCACTCAGCAGTGGGCGATGGACAATAAGGTAAATTACGACAGCTATACGACCGTCGGGCCGCCGTCGCTCACGGCGACATCGGGAATAACACAGCTTGTCGGGTCAAGCTCATACATTATGGAGATGCCGGTCTGTCCATGCGCCGGAACATACACGGTTGCAACCGCATTGAACATTAGTCCAACCTGCTCCATCCCGGCAACCAATTCATCGGATACCAACTACCAATACGGCGGCAAGTACTACCACGGAATGTAAGGACTTAAGCCTTTGCTTTCGTCCCGTTTGACAGAGCCTTCTTCCGACTGCCTTCCGGTTTTGCGGTTGGGATTACCTTGGTGGCTTCGTATTCGGCCCAAACCCTCTCGTAGACTGCGATTGTTTGTTTGGCGATCCGTTCCCAATTGAATACGGTAAGGACATCTTGATAGGCCGCTTCGGCCATTGACGATGCTTTACCCGGATCATGCAGCAAGCTGAGGATGCCGTCCGCGAGCGAGTTCGGATTGCCGGCGTAGGTGGTCGTTCCTGTCACGCCGTTTCTCACAACTTCCGGCAGCCCGCCGGCATCGGAGACAACTACAGGAACCTTTGCCGCCATCGCTTCCAGTGCAACGATACCGAAGGGCTCATAGAGCGACGGGAAGCAGGCTATATCGATAATTTTAAAGATCTTCAGCAAGTCGGCGTCCGGAACAAACCCGGCGAAATAGACATGGCGATCCATTCCAATGTGCTGCGCCAAGCTGATCAGATGATCCTTGTAACCGCCGCCGACAATCAGCAGCTTCGTATCATTGTAACCCCAGCGAATCTTAGGCAGCGCTTCTATCAGTACCTGGACGCCTTTTTCCCGCACCATGCGGCCGACGAAGAAGATGATTTTCTCTTCTGGCGCGGCATATCTGGCGCGAAAAGATATTTTATCTTCGTCGCTGAATTCGATATCGAACTTCTCCGGTTCAACTCCGTTATAGATGACATCCATTTTGTCCCAGGGAGTACGAAGGGCGAACTCGCATTCCCGCTTCATGAACTCGGTGCAGACAATCACTCGCCAGGCTTCGTAGGTAAGCTCCCACTCAACAGAACTGATATAGCCTTGCAGGGGTCCATTGATACCGTTGTTTCGGCCATATTCGGTCGCATGGATTGTCGCAATAAGCGGGATGCCGTATTTCTTCTTCAGGCCGTTAGCCGCGAAATGCGCCAGCCAATCGTGAGCATGAATGAGGGTGGGAACCGATCGTGACGCAGCCTTGTCCTTTGCCGCGAGTTCCGTCATCAGTTGATCCGCCCGAGCATACATAGCGTCATTGAGCAAGTGCACCCAATGGACAAAATCGTTGCCTGGCCCGGACGGCGTGACGCGATAAAGATAGACGCCGTTCTCTACTTCTTCGGCAACAGCGCCAGGATGCTCACAGGTGATAACGTGGACTTCGATTCCAAGCTTCACCATGGCGTTGGAAAGATCGTAGACATGCCGCGCGATCCCTCCTACAATTTTCGGAGGATACTCCCATGTAATTAAAATAACACGCATTGTCATTTGCTCCTGGCCAGATCAGGCTGGATCGTCTGCCTTCTGGGAATTCAACTTATTCGCTTCGTAAAGTTCCGCTTGATACCCGATATCAGTTCTATACTGCGCGCCGTCGAACGACAACGCACGGACTCCGGCATAGGCGCGTGCACGAGCCTGGGGGAAGTCGGTCCCCACTCCGGTGACGGTCAGCACTCGGCCGCCTTTGGTGACGATTTCGCCGTCATCACGCCGTTCTGTGCCGGCCTGAAATAATTCGACATCCGACAGGTGGCTTACGGGGCCAAGGCCTTCGATGACGTAGCCGTTATCGTAGGAGCCCGGATAGCCGGCCGATGCCATGACTACCCCGACAGAGACCCCCGGACGCCACTCTACCTCGACTTCATGCAGCCTGGCTTCGGTGACTCCGATAAAGATGTCGGCAAGATCGGTCTCAAGCAACGGGAGGACAACCTGGGTCTCCGGATCGCCGAACCGGGCATTGAACTCAAGCACCTGAAAGCTGCCGTCCTCCTGCACCATCAATCCTGCATAGAGAATTCCCTTATACGGAATTCCAGTACTCTTAATTGCGGCTACTGCAGGCTTCAGCACGCTTTCGGTAACACGCGCAATCAGGCTTTCGNNATTGGGACCGCGATCGTTATTGAGCAAACGCTTGTGATCCTTGACCGGAAGCATTGGAATAACCGTCACACCGTCGGTGAAAGCCATTAACGAAACTTCGAAGCCTTCCAGACCTTCCTCGAGAATCACGCGGTCGCCGGAAGCGCCGAACTCACGGTCGATCATGATACGGCTCAGCGCGTTCTCGACTTCGAAGAATTCGGAGCAGACGAAAACACCTTTGCCTGCCGCCTCGCCGTCAGCCTTGACTACGAGTTTCTTGCCGGGACGAGTGTGGAAATAGTTTCTGGCATAGTCGACCGCCTCCCGAAAATCGGTGACGGATGTGAATTCGGCGGTTGGGATGCGATACTTTCGCATCAGCTCTTTCGCGTATGTTTTGCTGCCTTCGATCTGAGCAGGTTCACGGGAAGGCCCGAAGACCCTCAAACCATTTGCTTCGAAGACATCGACGATCCCGCCTATCAGAGGCGTCTCCGGCCCGATCACAGTTAGATCGACATCGTTCTCTATCGCGAACCTTGCCAGCCCTTCAAAATCCGTTACCGGAAGCTTGATACACTCGACTGCGCGGACACTGCAAATTCCGGCATTGCCCGGAACACAGTATATTTTACTGACCTTTGGCGACTGCGCAAGCTTCCAAACAATTGCATGTTCGCGAGCTCCGCCTCCCACCACCATGACGTTCATCATTAGCAGCTAATCCTGTTGACAGCGCTTCGGCACGATTGCCTAAAAGCCGGTCGACCCATCTTCCATGTTTTGAACAAGGTTCGCAAACTTCGCGTACTCGGAAAGGAATCCGATTTTGACCATTCCCGTCGGCCCATTTCGATGTTTACCGATAATGATCTCCGTTTCCTCCATTTGTTCGTGGTCTTTAACGAACTCTTCGCCGGCCACGTGCGCTTCCTTCATTTTGTAGTAGGATTCGCGGTAGAGAAAACAGACAAGATCGGCCTCAGCTTCGATTGAACCCGACTCACGAAGGTCGGACAGCATCGGGCGCTTATTCTCACGATGTTCTACGGCGCGGGAAAGCTGCGACAGTGCAATCACCGGGACATTGAGCTCACGCGCAAGCGACTTCAGACCGCGGGCGATATCACCGATTTCCTGGACACGGTTTTCGATCTTTCGGTGAGAACGCATGAGCTGAAGGTAATCGACTATGACCAAACCAAGGCCGCGCTCGGACTGCAGACGGCGGCACTTCGCCCGCATGGTCAGGACATTCGCCTCAGTATTGTCGTCGATATAGATCGGCGCCTCATACATATTCTGCACTACTCTGGCGAGGCGATCCCAGTCTTCGTCAACCAGGTGGCCGGTACGCACACGGTGGCTGCTTACCTGGGCCTCGGAGCACAGCATTCGCATGGCGAGCTGCTCCTTCGACATTTCCAATGAGAAGACAGCAACAGTCTTGTTTTCGCGCAGCGCTACATGCTGGGCGACGCTCAAACAGAAGGAAGTTTTTCCCATACTTGGGCGGGCCGCGACGATGATCATATCCGAGTTTTGTAAACCCGAAGTCATCATATCGAAATCGTCGATCCCGGTCGCTAGGCCCGAGACACGCTGCTTGAGCTCGTTGAGAACTTCCGCCCGCTCATAGACAGACAGCAGCAGCGGGGGAAGCGGCGAGAAAAATTGATTCATCGACCGCTGGGCAACATTGAAGACCAGGCGCTCCGCTTTGTCAACCAGTTCGTTAACGTCGTCGACATCAGGATCGCGGGCAAGCCCAACTACTTCCTGCGCAGCATCGATCAAACGGCGCTGCACGGCTTTGTCGCGGACGATCTTCGCATAGGACTCGACATTCGCCGATGTCGGAACTGCGTCGAGCAGAGCGATAAGGTATGGAGCTCCGCCGACCATGTCCAGCTGTTCGCTCCGGCGGAGTTCCTCGGCCACGGTCACCGAGTCGATCGGCTCATTTTTACTGGAAAGGGAAAGAAACGACTCGAAGAGCGCCTGGTGCGCCTCGCGATAGAAATCGTCCGGCGAGAGAATTTCCTGACACTTCTCAATCGCATTTTGGTCGATCAGCACCGCACCGAGGACGGACTGCTCGGCATCGATGTTGTGAGGCGGAACGTAGCTCGCGAGAGCTGCATTGGCATCCGATTGATCGAAAGAGCCACGGCCGGATCGGGATCCAGCAGAGGCTCTGAATGTAGGTACCGTACCATCTTCAGATTTGAACATGGAGAGCGTTAACGAGTCCCTTTATGCTGACTCGCCGACGACAGATACTTTCACTGGCAGGGTGATCTCTTTGTGCAGTTTAAGGGGCACTTCGTAGTCGCCGATTGCCTTGATCGGCGTGTTCAAATGTACTTTCCGCTTGTCCAGCTTAATTCCGAAATCCTTCTCGATCTGCTCGGCGATATCCTGAGCTGTGATTCGGCCGTAAAGCTTGCCGGCCCCGGAGCGCGCATGGACAGTGACAGTCTTGTCTTCGAGCTTCGTCTTAATCGACTCTGCACCCTGGCGAATCTTCTCGTCACGCCGCTCTTCAAGTGCGTGCTTGGTCTCGAGGTTCTTTAAAGCTCCGCCGGCGGCTTCGGTCGCCAGCTTCCGCGGAAAGAGAAAGTTGCGTCCGTAACCATCGGCAACCGTGACAACATCGCCCTGCTTGCCGGTGTTCTTGACATCCTGCAACAAAATAACTTTCATTCGATAAATCTCCTTAAATAGAAAACGATCTCAGCTCCCGCAATTGATTGCGGGCGCGAAATCAGCGCCGCAGCTCTACTCCAATGACAGCTCCCGCGTTTCGGGTTAAGTCTTCGCCTCCGACTATTAGAGCCGCTTGGTTGTTAAGCTTGACGCGCGCCTTTAGATCGAGATGGAGTCGATTTGGATCGTAAAAATCCAATGACAAGTTGTTGTTTCGGAACAGATGGTAGTCTAAACCTGCGCCGACTTTACCGGCGTAAACACCCGCCCGAGCATCCAAGGCTCTATTATACGGCAGTGATGTACCGTATTGCAAGTTAAGATAGTTGGATTCGGTAATGTCGTAGATACCGGCGCGAACATAATCTGTGCTGTTGATTGGCGCATACAGGTCAATGTCGGTGCGAAACTTGTCAGTTCGTAAGTTTTGCGAAAAGTCGAGGTTGGCCAGGAACGCGTTGCTGCCCGAGCCGCGCGGGCTCACCCTGCCGCCCACCAACGAAGTGATGCGGCTGACAAGCGTCTTCGTACTCGCAGTCGTCTGCGCCAAATTGTCCACCGTCTCACGAACATTCGCCTGCACCTTTGGATCGGATGTGATACTGTGCAGGTCCGAAGTTATATTGTCGAGGTTATTCGATGCCTCTTTGAGCTTGTCGACTGTCGACGTAACGTTCCCCGCGACATCCCCTTGAGTAAACGTGCGGTTCGTGTTCTGGGTCAGCTGGTTGAGCGTCGTCGTCGCGGCATCCAGGTTGGCGACAATCTGGTTGAGCTTTGCCTTATTTTTCTGTGCAACAGAATCGAGCGCTCCGGTCGTATCATCGACTTGGGCCAACGCTTGATTAACAGAAATGTTGTCGTCTGCAAGCATCTGCCGAAGCTGCAAGGTCAACAGAAGGCCCTGCTTCGATGCAGCATTGATATTGCTGGTGGTCTGAATAAGATTGTCACGCAGGCGCTGATTATTAAGAAGATCGTTCAGGTTTGCAGCAGTCACTGTCACTGTCTCGATTAGCTTGTCAGCCTTTACGGTCGTTTTGCTGACCTGGTCGAGCAGCTGTCCGGTTTGACCGCCCACCGATGCGATATTAAAACCATCGGTTCCCTGAATGACAGCGCCCGCATGGTAATTGTCGGGACGCGGCTGACCGGGAACGATCTGGGGAGGAAAAATGGCGACCGATGATGTTCCTCCGAGAAGGCTGGAAGCAACCGTCACAACGGACCCCACCGGAATATGGTAACGCTTATCCATCTGCAGGTCGATCAATGCGTCGTTCGTCGCCGGATCAAGCCTGACACTGTTCGGCGTCATCGGCACCTGGCCAACTTTGATGCCTGACATATCAACCTCGGCTCCCTGCGACAATCCGCCGGCATTCTTAAATTCGATGGTGACGAAGTAACTATTTTTGTTTTTGGTACTGCCGTTAAAGAACACGTAGCCGAATGAAAACAGTACGACTCCGAGCAGTACGAGAATGCCGACTTGTAAAGCTGATCGCGCGTTATCCATAAAACTGTGACTTCCTATCGAAAAACTCTCTCCACTATCGCCGCGTCAGCTCAATGGGGCCTTCCGCCTTACCCTGAATAAACTGCTGAACAATTGGATTTTCGCTGTTCTTGATCTCGTCCACCGTTCCGACGGCAATCAGTTTTCCTTCATGGATCATGGCGACACTATCCGCCGTACGGAAGACGCTTTGAATATTGTGTGAGACAACCACCGAGGTTACCTTAAGTTTTTCGCGCATATCGACGATCAAGTCATCGATAACGGTGGCGACAACAGGGTCAAGCCCGCTCGTCGGCTCGTCGTACAACAGGATACCCGGCTCCATCGCAAGAGCTCGGGCCAGTCCTACACGCTTACTCATTCCGCCGGAGAGCTGAGCCGGCAGTAAGCTTTCAGTGCCAGGCACCGCCGAAAGTGCAAGCTTTTCGGTGACCAAACGGCGGATCTCGTCCTCCGGCAGGTTGCGACGGCGGCGAATGCCGAATGCAACGTTTTCGAAAACGGTGAGTGAGTCAAATAAGGCGGCATATTGAAACACCATACCCATTTTTTCACGAACTAAATTGAGCTGCTTTTCGTTCATGCCGACTATCTGGGTTCCATCGATCCAGATCTCGCCCTTCGTTACATGATCAAGCGCGCCGATACAGTGCAGCAGCGATGTCTTCCCGGACCCGGACAGACCGATAATGCACATGATCTCCCCGCGACGAATAGTGAACGTTATCCCGTTGAGAATAGTTCGGTCTCCGATCTGATAAGTGACATCTTTCAGATCGATCGCGATGTCTCCGTTCGTTTCGGTCATTGGCCGGTACCACCGCCGTACATCAGATAGGCAAGGACGAAGTCGAAAATATAGATGAGCACTACTGACAGCACCACTGCGTTCGTTGTCGCCCGGCCGACCCCGGTTGCGCCGCCGCGCGTGATCAGGCCTTGATGGCAGCTAACCAGCGCAATAATCACACCGAACACCACTGTCTTAATGATGCCGCTGGTAAAGTCGCGCAGCACGACAAAGTCGTGAATTGACTGTGGATACGAGGTTGCAGGGACGCCCTGCCATACAGCGACGAAATATCCGCCGAGCAAACCGGTGAAGTCGGCGACAACGCACAAGCACGGAAGAACGATGACACAGGCAAGGAGGCGCGGGACCACCAGGTACTGAACCGGGCTTACTGCAAGCGAACGTAAGGCATCGATCTGTTCAGAGACCTTCATCGTGCCGATTTCAGCCGCGATCGCGCTTCCAGCGCGCGCCGCGACAACAACGCCGACAAGTACTGGAACCAGCTGACGGCCGAGCGCCAATGCAACGACCGCTCCAGTCAGGTTCCCTGCGCCGTACTTTATGAGAACAGGAGCGAAGTAGAGAGCGATGACGCTGCCGGACGACAACGTTGTCAGCACTGCGATGGGGATCGAGTTAAAACCAATGGCTGCCATCTGCTGCAGCAGGTCGCGTATATCTACATTGCCGCGCAAAATATACGCCGCCGCTCTTGCTACCAGAAAGGCGAGTTCGCCAAGGTAGATAAAAAAGCGGTTGAGTATGCCGCGAAAAATAGTTATCGGGGAACTTACCGCGGCCGTGATTATGCTCATCGTTTGAATGAAGCGTTAACTTTTCTTGTGCACTATAGCTTGAACGGCCGAGCACTGTCAATTATCTAAGACGCCGTTACATTGGCGCAGAGTTGTGCCCGGCCGTCGTCAACAGCTGTTGACAGAGCTCAGCTAATACCGATCAATGGAATTTGAATGGGCCGCCGCGCGGTTCCGACGGCGCTTCCTTACGTGAAGAATCCGAAACGATCTCATGAAGTTCCAGGATATTCGCCCGCGAATAAGCATCCTTCGGCAATGTCCCCGATTGTGCATGGCCTTTTGTGAACGCATCCGACCTGACCCAGTTCATAAAATCTTCCCGGCTGTTCCAGATCGTAAAGACCACGTAAGGGTCATCGTCATTGACCGGTCGGAGTACCTGGTTCGAGATAAAGCCCGGCATACCGTCCACCAGCCCCGCCCGCTCTCGGAACGCCTTTTCAAACTGTTCCGAGTATTCAGGCTTCACATAGATACGGTTCGCTACAGTAATCATTATTCTCTTTCTCGCATCTCGTTAAGACGAGATGACCTCGGTCCTGATCATAATCGGTCTCTTCAGCGTGATCGTCACTTCCTGCCCCTGCTTGAGCGTGATGTCGCTCGCAGAGTGGGTGGTCGCCTTCTGGACAGCATAACCGCCAAGAGCACCAAGCAGACCACCTTCCAGCGTATCGCCCAGCTTTCGCTTACGCGAACCGCCGAGCAAAGCTCCGGCTACAGCCCCAATTCCGACATCGTTCTTCCCGTCATTGGCCTTGTTGCTGCCATAGAAGTGAGCCGATGCCTGTTCAGTCTCCGGGAGCTGCGCGCCGCCGACCTGCTGCCAGTTGCCGAAGGCTGGAGCAAAGCCGTCAAACCTTACCCCGAGCTCACCTGGATCGTTATTGGTTGCAGGAAGCACCTTACGTAGATGTCCGACAAACTGCAAGCTCTTTGGAACTCCGCTTTCGTCATCGGGCGCGACTTTGACGCTGAACGGGTCACCGACCTGACTGGAATCGGACGAAATTCCGGTCTGGACAATTACCTTTATTTCCGTTCCGGCTGGGATTGACCGGGTCACGGCAAAATCGGCGCCCGGCGCCGGTATAGCATAGCCTTGAGGAGCCTGAGCAAATGCACTGCTTTCCAACGCAAATAAGGTCACTCCGGCCAAAAGGGCGGGCGCCAAATTAAATACGGCGGATTCTATCAACCATCTTCTTCTCAATTTCCTGTACCTCTTATCGTCTTCTCATCTTGCGGCATAGGCGGCGCATTACTTTCCGCCTGGCCGCCACAGTTATTACTTACCCTATCCAGCACTATTACCTGTATTGTTTGGCGCGAAAGCCGGTCAAGTTTGGCCTGTCAATACACCTGGAGTTTGCTCACAGGGAGGCCTGGGTAACTAACTGCAGTTCAGTCACTTACTAGAAAGGTGTGAATGCAATGGCAACACACAGCGTTTCGGTTACGGTCGATGCTCCTGTCTCACAGGTGTATCAGCTTTGGACACACTTCAGCGATTTCCCAAAGTTTATGACGTTTATCAAAGAGGTCACCTATATTGATGATCAGAACAGCCATTGGGTCGCCGATGTAGTCGGACGCCACGAATGGGATGCGGTTAATGACAACTGGATACAGAACAAGCAAATTGGTTGGCAGTCGACCGACGGCCTCTCAAACTCGGGCGTAGTGACATTCGATGAACTCGGAGTCGGTCAAACACGCATTAATGTCACTGTCACCTACGATCCTCCTGCAGGCATTGTGGGCGATATCGGCGAAGCGCTCGGCGTTGGAAGTCACTTCGAGCAGGCGCTGCAGCATGATCTCAACCATTTCGCAGAGATGGTCAACCAAGCTCCTCCGGGAGCACTGGACCCAACATCCAGCGCCTACCTGTTCCATGCCGACAGCGCCGTGGGACGAGGGCAGACTACCGAGGATCAGGACCGCACTCTTGCGGCGGAAGACTATACGAAGGACGATCCTCACTTCACGGCATCGTACACTCCGCGCAATATCAATCAGGCCTTCCCGACTGACCTGCGTGACGATCTCTCGCCGTCATCGACAGCCGTGGCCGACGATATCGACACTATCGACGAGCATGCAGCACCTTAGTTACTACACCAAGAGGAATTGACCAATGAAAACAGCTCCCCTCGCCGCCGTCTGCGCTCTGGCAGCAAGCATCTGCTTGCTGCCGGCAGCGGCCTATGCGGACATGGCTTCCCAATCGGACCGACAGTTCATTCGCGCCGCCGGTTACGGCGGGAATGACGAGATCGCTCTGAGCAAGGTCGCCGCAGTCCGGTCGAACGACCCTAACGTCAGAATGTTCGCCCGCAGGATGATCCGACAGCACTCGGAAGCCGGGGCGGAGTTGGCCCAGATTGCGAAAAGCCTAGGTGTGACGCCGCCTGCGGTTCCGGATGCGAAGCACCGCATGATGAAAGCGCAGCTAGAACGGCTGGGAGGCAGGGCATTCAATATGACCTATATTAATGACATGGTTGCCGATCACACTGCTGCCAATAACGTCTTCCAAATGGGAACGACAGTCACGAACAGCGACCTGCGCAGCTTCGCAGACAGTACACTTCCTGTGGTACAGAACCACCTGAAGATGGCGGCGGAGATGCAGCAGGAACTTAAGCAAGGCGGCCGTATGGCCGCTATGTAAAATTCTACCCATTAAAAATCCCGTCCGGCAGAGCCGGGCGGGATTTTATCTTGCGGCTTAGTGGGTCGCAGCGCGTTTTACACTGTCAATAGAAGACTCGACTCGGCCTGGGCGAGTCAGGCTGCCGATGCCTGTGCCAGCGTAGGCTGACTCATAACCGTCGATCTCGTCCTGCTCCCTCGTAACATCTTTCAACGTACTTGCGTCCACACCGTACATAGGTGCAAGTGTTGCGAACGTATATCCATCGCGAACGAAGCCGAAGATTTCCCGAAACTCGACGTGCGCCTCTTTAGCAAGCTTGTAGATCTGCGCGATCTGCCGATCGCTGAGATGCTGCGTCGTCGCATCGTCCAGGTCCACCTTGTTGAAGGTGTTGTTGTAGAGCAGTCGATAGTCGAGCCGTTCGCTCTCCGGTGACGGTGTCACCTCGAAGGCGTTGGGGGACAAGGCCGGGGCCGGCGCTGTCATCGTGGTCGTGGTTGTTGAAGTTGACGACGCGCCCTGAGCACATGCGATTGACGGAAGCACGGCGAACAGCGCCGCCGAGCAAAGAAGATACTTATTCATTAGGAGAGAACCTTTCATGGCTTGACAATAAACGGTGAGACACTGGCGAGGACTGCGTCCGGATCTTGGGTGCCCTCGCGTCCTCCGTTGTCTGTCGCAAGCGGCGCCACCGGAACCGGGCTTGACGAATTGAACAGTTCGTTCTGAATGGCGGTCAATACCGCGGTGTGTCGCGCCTCGGTGCCTTGAATTGCGGCAGCGGCGGTGATGAATGCCCGGGTCTTCAGCAGCGGAACGGCTCCCAGGTAAGCCTGAGTGCCTGTTGTCTCCGCCAGCAGAACCAGTGCAAGCACATCGGCGCGCGATTTGGTTTCTATGCCGAAATCGTAGCGGTAAGGCTTCTGCGCGATTCCATTGATCAGCCCGTTCAGCGAACCGCGGAGAAAGTCCCGATGCTCGGCTTCGACTGGTGCGATCTGGTTGATATAGTAGACATCCGGCTCATCGTCGCCAAGCCCCAGACCTGGTATGGTCTTTCCGACCGAGTTGACACCGCCGACAGTGAGGCGGAGTAAGGCCTGGTAGTAGAGGTCAGATTCCAGGTCTTCCAGGGTCAGCGCATAGTTCAGCACCTTAATATCGTGGCCGCCGGAGAGGCCTGGCAGGTTAAGATAGCCCGGTTCCGGGATCTCCTTGTAAGTCAATGCTTCGGCTTTCGCTAGTGACAGAGCGGCGGCAGCAGCGCCGGCGCCCATGGTAAGCGCCGCAGTCATAAACTGCCGGCGTCCAAGAAATGAGTTTTCCATTTTCAAAATCTTTCTAAAATTACGTAATATTTAACTTGGCGCAGCGCTCATCCGTTTAAAACTAAGCCGTACAGTGCCAAGTAATATCTCTCTCGTACTGGGAATTAAGCAATAAACGGCGCGACAGTCCGCAGTATCTGTTTCGGTGTCTGCCAGTGCTCGAAGTTGTTGTCACCATGCTCATCGAAAACGGCGACACTATCGAGCCTTTCTCGGCTTGGCCCGATTGGAAGCCCTATGACCCAATTGATCACCGCAGCATGCCGTGCTTCGGTCGAGTAGATCGTCGCCGCTGTCTGCAAAGTGTGCAGGTTCTTAATGAACTGCGCTGCTCCGAGATAGGCACGCACTCCCGTCTCTTCGACATTTCGAATTACTTCCAAGATCTGCTGCAGGTCGGTCCCGAGGTCGGCCTGATAGCCGCCCGGATTTGGGCTTACCGGTGTCCCGCCGTCCGCCGTGATCGCGGACGCCAGGAAGTCACGGTGCGCGGCTTCCACCGCTGCAAACTGCACGAGATAACCAAAGCCGACCGCTGCCTTCGATGCGGACAGGCCGCCCGGGTCAATACTCAGCGTATAGCTGCTTCCGTTGGTGTCGAGAGGAGTGGTAAGCGGCTTTCCCGACGCCAGGTTCAAGGCCTGTCGGTAGAGGTCGGCCTCGAGCGTCTCTAAAGTCAACGCGTAGTTCAAGATCTTCTCGTCGACTGTTCGACCGGGAAATTCATGAAAATCGCCGCTGTCCGGGTCATTGACTATATGGAAAATTGGCCGGCCGCTGGCATCGACTGCGTTCGGCAGCGCCGCTGCGGCAAGCCCGGCCAAAACCGCTCCGGTTAAAAAAGTGCGCCGGCTGGTTCCGCTCTCAACGGATTCTCTGTTTTCTAGCATGTATTTATCCCCATTCCACCGCCGCGATCGGCGGTAATTTGTCGGCGTGAATATGCGATTCCGCCGCGGCCAGGAATGAGCTCTATCCTGCATGTTCGTCCTAAAGAGCACTGGACCAAGCTGCATCCGTAGCAAGGAGTTACCCAGTGGATAAACAGAGCAAACCCGCACGAACTTCCGAAAATGGAAGTTTGCGCGGGTTTGATTTCTAGGAGGCGAGGGTAATTAGACCGATGCCAGTTCCAGCTTTTCGTGCTCGCCGAACGACTTTTCTTTGCTCCCGACAGCAGTTTTCGCTGCAATCAGAATTCCGGCAAATGGGCCGCCGGAAGCTGTCCAGTACTCTGCCTTGTTGACCGAAACCTTCAGCAGCGCTATATTAGGATCGTCGACTCCGTCGGCAAACCAGGCGGCATAGGTCGGGCGCCACAGTTCCTTGAATTTGTCCTTATCTCGGATCAGGTCGGCCGATCCGGAAACAGAGACGTACTTATTGTTATGCGGGTCGGAGTACGTGACGTTTACATGTCTGTGCGGGGTCGCTTCAGATACTTTTGGGGAATCGTCCCGTGTAAAGAACCACAAGAACCCGTCGAACTCTTCGTCTTGCGTCGCCATTGGACGGCTGCGGAGGGTGCCGTCCGCTTCGAGCGTGGTTAGCATGGCGATTCTGATCCCCTTGATCAAATCCGCAAGCTTCTTGACTTCGCCGCCCTCAAATGAGTTTGCCATATCAGTTACCTTCCTGTTCATGCACTGCACAGTACTTACCCGCGCAGATCAGGAAGGTAACTTAAAGCTCAGACGACCAGAGGCGAGACTTCTCCGTACTTGCCGGTGAAGACAAACTCGCTCAGCGGCTTTCGGCCGCGCTCGGCCAGCTCTCGTTCCTTCAAGAAGTCAGGCAACGTTTCCGGGTCGCCGGCGTACCCGACTGCGATCGCTGCAACCGCCTCGACACCTTCGGGCAGTGCGAATACTTTCTTCGCTTCTGCTGCGTCGAACCCGGACATTTGGTGAGCCTGCAGGCCGAGCGCGGCTGCCTGGATCGAAAGCTGCGCCGATGCCGCTCCGGTGTCGTGGAGCGCATGACTGTTCGGCTTGCCTTCGGCATTGACTGTCTGCGCCAGGGACAACAGCAGAACCGGAGCGTTCGCTGCCCAGGACTGGTTGAACGGGACCAGTACGCTGACAAGTTTCGCAAAGTTTTCGGGATCATCTTTGGTCGCGATGATATACGACCATGGCTGGACACCGTACGACGATGCGGCCCAGCGGGCGGCCTCCAGAAAGCTGAGGATCTTCTCCTTTTCCACCGGCTTATCGAGGAACGCGCGGGGACTCCAGCGATGGGCGATGACTTCGTTTATCGGATAGGTTGACGGAGCAGGTTTTGACATAAAGGATTCCTTCTAATTTCTAGTGCAATAGTAGGGATAACAGACTTTTTGCCCACTGGGTTCACATAAATTCGTCGGGCTGGTAGAAGGGTTATAATATCGAAGCGATTTTATAAAGAGGTTAAGTAAACGGATGACTCTTCTGCTTGAAAGTAATCAACGGCTGGTAATGATCGGCGACTCGATCACGGATGCGGGGCGGGCGCGGCCTGTCGGCACTTTTGATAAAGGGCTCGGCGACGGTTATGTCAGCCTGGTCAATGCGCTTCTGACCGCGATCTACCCGCAGCTTGAAATCGAAGTGCTCAATCTCGGGATTGGGGGCAACACGGTGCGTGATCTCAAAGGCCGGTGGAAAAGCGATGTAGTCAATCTCAAGCCCGACTGGCTGACGATCATGATCGGCACTAACGATGTCTGGNNATGTCTGGCGTCAGTTCGACCGCCCAAACGATCCCAAGGCCGCGGTCTATGAGGACGAGTTCGCGGAAACACTCACGGCCCTGGTCGCTGAAACCAAGCCCCTGGTCAAGGGACTGGTCCTACTGACCCCGTTTCTGATCGAAACGTCTCTTGCAGACCGGTTCCGAATCAAAATGGACAGCTACGGCGCGCTGGTCAAATCAATCGCCGAGGCCAACGGTGTCCCGGTAGTCGACACCCAGGCGGCCTACAACAAGGCTCTGGTCTACGTGCAGCCAAGCACACTCGCGCCCGACCGTGTCCACCCCACCCTCCCCGGCCACCAGGTTCTCGCCAAGGCGGTACTCGATTCCCTCGGCTTCGAATGGACGTCCCTCGACTGAAGTCGGGG
>PLAD01000259.1 GCA_003134215.1 Armatimonadota bacterium | reverse complement strand
TTCCAGCCTAATCGGATAGCTGCCAGTCAGGTACTTCTTTGCGTTCAACACTTCATCGGCAGTCACTCCGCCGCTTTTGAACTGTACCGTGATCGATTTCAGCAGCGAAAGCGCTCTTGCAGCGTTGTCCGGATTTGTGCCGAGGAAGACCTGGAACGGTCCGGCGCCGTGTGTTGTATCGAAGTCGGAATCGACACTGTACGCGAGGCCGTTGACATCTCGAATGGTATGTCCAAGGCGCGATCCAAACGTGTCGCCTCCGAGAATGTAGTTCATGATAATGACAGCATAGAAGTCTTTATCCTGCCGTTTCACTCCTCCCGGCCAGCCCCAGAGGATGCTGGTTTGCGGAGCGCCTGGAATGGCGATTAATGTCGGCGGGGGCGCAGTTGCCGGAAGCGGGACATCCGGAATGGAAATGACCGGTGTCGGGGCGGCCGGATTAGTCCATCCTCCGAACGCATCTTTTATTTTGCTGATAACATCGGCGGTTTTAACATCGCCTACAATCACGAGCAGAGTCGTGTCCGGGCGATAGTACGTACTGTAGAANNGGGTGGCCGGGCGGATAGATCGCATCGGCAAAGGCGATCGACGCCTGTGTGCCTGCACCGCCGGTACCCCCGGTATCCTGACGCGCCTGTTCAAGATCGGAGAGGCTCTCGCCTCGCAGCTTCTCCAACTGGTCGGTCGGGAAGGACGGATGAAGGAGCTCGTCAGCCATGGTCGAAACTGTCAGGCCGAAGTCCTTCGACTGGCATCCTCCTGCGATGTCCATTTCTTCTGTGGAAGATCCATAGTTGAGGCTGGCGCCGACCGATTCGAGTGCAATTGCGAGCTGCAGCGCGGATTTCGACTCTGTACCGCGTGAAAGCATATCGGACGTCAATCCTGATAAACCCCACTTGCCGGAAGGATCGAACAAGGAGCCGGCATAGATACGGCCGGTGATCGAGACGGTTGGATTCGCATGGTTCTCTTCAACCACCAGGGTCAGACCGTTGTTCAAAACGACTTCGGTCGGTTTGGGCCTTTGCGACGTTGATGTCGTGGAGAAACCGGAATTAAACTTCTTATCGAGGGCGGCGATGATCGCCTTCTGGCGTGGATCTGTGATCGGGGGCGCAGCGCCGAAGTCTTTTTCACCGGCCTGGCCGAGCGAAGCGCCGGGAGGGAGAGGGAGCGGATCAAAAATCGCCACAGTTCGATTGTCGACGGTCAAATATTTTTGAGCAGCGCTGACAATATCGGCAGGAGTGATCGCGGCGATCCGCTGAAGGTAATCATCCTGATACTTGTAGCTGCTGGTGATTTCCGACGAACCGATGAGATCCGCTTGCGAGCTGACGCTGTCATTCGAGTACACATAGCTTGCCTGTATCTGGCTGACCGCCCGCTTGAGCTCGTCTTCCGTCACCGGCGTCGTCTGCAGCTTGGTCACTTCCTCCTCGGCGGCAGCCTCTGCCGCAGCGGTCGTCACACCGGAGCGAACGCTCAGATCAAGCGTAAATGCCCACGGATCGATATGGTCTTCATTGTCTGCATCGGCATTATTGGCGATGCCGGTTTCAACGAGGTCCTGGTAGAGCCGTCCGCTGCGGCCGCCGGAGAGAATGGTCGAAAGCACATCGAAGATATAGTGAGCTTTCGTCCCTACTCCGGGAACGTGGTAACCAATGATTAGCGACGCCGTTGTGCCCGGACGGCGAAGTATGGCTCGCCTCTCACCGGACTGCTTGGGCTCAGGAGTCAGATGGTGCTCTTCCAGATTCCCTGCCGGATAGACGCCAAAGTATTTCTGGATCAGGGCAACTGTCTTTTTCGTGTTAAAGTCGCCGACCACAACAACGACAGCGTTGTTGGGCATATAGTGCTGCCGATAGTAGTTGTAGATAACATCTCTTCGATTCGCAACTGCCTCAACATCGGATCGCCAGCCGATTGTCGGCCAGTGATAGGGGCTGGCGACGAACTCTGTCGGCTCCCAGACGTTGGTGTAGAGGTCGTAATCGGGGTCGTTATTGTCGCCTTCCAATTCGGATCGGACGACTGTCATTTCGTGCTTTAACTGCAGCGGATCGAATGCAGAGTGCTCCATGCGGTCGGCTTCGACGCGCACCGCGAGTTCCAGGCGGTCCGAAGAGATTAGTTCGTGATATTCCGTTCGATCGTTCGCCGTCGACGCGTTGATCTCACCGCCGTTTTCGAGAAAGAGGTGGTCGATGGCGCCGGGAGGCAAGTCGTTCGTCCCTTTGAACATCATATGTTCGAGAATGTGCGACAGTCCGGTCTGTCCGCTGATCTCATCACGCGACCCGACTCGGTACCAGACGCTGAAGTAGACGACGGGCGCCGCGTGAACTTCCTTGGAAAGGATCGTTAAACCGTTCGCGAGATGCGTTTCCGTAATGCTCTGCTTCGAGTCGAAGCTTTGTGAAACTACGCTGCCGTAATTCGGCGTCGCTGCAGTTTGGCAGCGGACTGGCCGAGGGAAGAGCGAGAAAACACACAGCACCGCGACAAGCGGCGCTCCAAGCAGGGTCAGACGATTATTTTGGCGGGACAGCAATGTGCGACATACCTCTTCTGTTGAAGTTACGGCAATTGTACCGTGAAAGAACGATAGGTAATCGTCCAGCACTGCGCCCGGTGCGAACAATACGTTCGAACTCCAGTGGAGTTACGCATTGGAGTGGCAAATGCGTCCCAAAATTATGAAGCCAGAGCTCCGGGTGTCGGAAATTTCCTGGGTGCCAAACCTACCTCCTAAGCGGTCGGAGTTCCGTAAAAAAATGTCCTGTTTTTGCTCTAATTTTATGGTGTTTTGAGCT
>PLAD01000020.1 GCA_003134215.1 Armatimonadota bacterium | reverse complement strand
GCAGGGCGTCTACTTTACAAACTGAGGTCTGGCATCGTATATGGCGAAACGCGTATATTTCGGATTCCACTACCAGGACGTCATCGATTTCCGTGCCAACGTGGTGCGCAATCACTGGGTGACGAAAGAGCATCGCGATGCTGCGGGTTTCTTTGACGCCTCGCTCTGGGAGGATGCGAAAAAAGATGGCGAGGTGGCGATCAAGCGACTCATCAACGCCGGCCTTGAGAGAACTTCCACCACCTGTGTCCTGATCGGCTCACAAACCTTCAATCGCAGGTGGGTCACCTACGAGATCATGAAAAGCTTCAAGCGAGGGAACGCTATTCTAGCGGTTCATATCAACTCAATTACAGGAAAAGACAGGCAAACAAAGCCCTTCGGACCTAATCCGCTCAGATACCTAGGAGTCGTATTTTCAGATAGCGGCCTGACTGCCACATTAAAAGACAAGGTCGATGGGAAATGGATCGACTATACGGATGTCGATGGGTGCGCTTCGTATCGAACGGATGGCGTTGCACTTGAACATAGGGGGAAAGGGTTTCACCTTGGCAACTTTTTCCCTACATATGACTGGATTGCCGATGATGGTTACGACAACTTTGCAACCTGGGTCGGCTAATCCCGCATAGGCCGTGTTTGCGGGTTCGCCATATTGTAAGCTTCTTCAACCCACAGGCCGAGTTTTCCGTATTCCCAGAGATAGACAGGAGCGCCTGCTTTGGAAAGTGCCTCCGGCAGAGCACCTGATACACCGGCCTTGCCGTATTGGTCCTTAATGGCACCGATTTTAATACCAAGAATTCCGTTCTTCCGCGCGATGCTGCGCTCGATCTCGTAGGAAATCCACTGCCGGTTGGCCGTTTCAGCCCCAATCAAGACCACCGTTACGGTGGTGCCGTCCAAGCCAGCGTCGATCAGATGACGGACAGCCGATTCGCCTTTCATCTTGGTTTCTTCCCACAACGATGCATCGTGAAATCCGGCAACAGCGTAGCCTTCAATCATGCCGCTATTGCGAACGACATTCGCGCGCCACAGGTCAGCATAATGAAAACTAAAGAATACTTTGCGCGCCATAGTCGAGATTACCTTTCACCACATTGCATCAGGCAGCCACCGCCCGAAGAATGTAGTCGCTTGAAGAATCGATAGTGCCATCGCGATGATCGAGAATGGCTCCGATTCCGGGATTCCATTTTATCGGTTGTAATGCCGACTGTTCGAGGGACTTTGATCCCGCTAAATGTTCGAAAAGGACATTGACGCAGGCAGCCACGTCGTCAGTGCGGAACAGCAGAAGATTTGCCTCGTCCGACAATGAGTTACTAAGCTGGGGAACCTTGACTTTCTCCGCCAGTTCTTTGGTGAGGCCCCCTAGTCCACCGATCAAGAATTGGGGAAGTCCTTTTTCTCGGGCAAAAGCTATCTCTTCGGCAACTCCAGGTACGATGCCATCACCGCGATGTGTCAGGCCCCCAACAGCAACAGTCACGTTCTAGGAATTCACCAGAACGTGACGCATAGCAGACAAGCTTTGATTTCTGCTTTCTACATCCTCCGGCCCTTTTTCGCCCACTGCTTTGGTGATCACAAACTCCGCAATGTCCGTCATAGAATCGATGTCTTCCTGGCTTCGCTCCCTCGCCCAAAGGTCGGACATAACCAAGGTGACTGGCCGTCGTTGTCTTCCAGCCCCCTGCAAGCGTGCTTGATGCAATATGACCGGTGTAAATGTGGGATGACAGCCATGGACAATGCGCCCGCCATATTTGATTACGATTCCACTGAACAGGGAAACGAACTCCAGGATGCCGCGATCCATCGCGGGCTCGGACCAGTCCGCACGATTGGGGATCGCCCCTGAAAGGCCAATTTCATACTGCTCCAGAGACACATCCAGTCTAGTGATGCTCATGCTGCACTCAACATTGTAAAATGTGAATCGATAAGGGCTGCCAACTCCTGATGATGGAGTACAACAACAAAATCCGGACATCCCTTAGCAATATCCTGCACTTCGTGGTCCGGTAACAGCGCGCCGTCGTAGATGAACAGGGAATAGTTCGCATGCCCAGCTTTATTCAAATAGGCCTCAAACCGCCGAAGGGCAGGCTCGTAGATTACATCAAAAATCGAACAGTGATTGACGATTTTTGTCGTAAGGCGTCCCCCAGTTCTTGCTGACTCAAACATCAATAATTTCTGGTCCAGAACGGCCCATGCGAATCCATGAGAGACAAATTCCTTTTTGACCAGAAAAGGCACCCGACACTTGCGCCGGAAGATGTCGCACAGATACTCTTCAGTCTCTCTCACGATTTCGTTAAGCTGATCATCGCTAAGCGGCGTTGCCCCTGCTCCGGGGGCCAGAAACTGCAGCCATCGCCCGAGGGCCAAGAGGGAACGAAACCGGGTACCTTTCTTTGAATCCGATTTTTCGCGAAAACAGATCGGCAAGACCGGCAGGAGAAGCCCGTCTGCGGTGTCGATTTCATGGCGAATCCACTTCGACTCGTGCGCCTTTGGCGTATCCACAAGCAAAACAATGCTGGCGGTGCTTAAC
>PLAD01000011.1 GCA_003134215.1 Armatimonadota bacterium | reverse complement strand
CGACCATCTCGTATTTACACGAACCCGGCGCACGCAGGTTCTCGCTGTCGCTCGACCTGGCAGAACTGTTCAAACCGCTCATCGTCGAGGGCGCGATATTTCGACTGCTGAACACAAAGCAGCTCACGGAAGCGCACTTCGACAAATCTCTGGAAGGCTGCGTCCTCAACGACACCGGCAAGAAACTGTTTATCAGCGCCCTTGAGGAGCGTTTGAATTCGACAATCAGGCACCGACGCCTGGGCCGCCATGTCAAATATAGACATCTGATAAGATTGGAATGTTACAAGCTGATCCGGCACCTGACCGATGTCGAGCAATACCACGCATTTCGGGCGTGGTGGTGATAGGGTCGCCATGTATGTAATCGTTGTATACGATGTCAACGTCAAGCGCGTCGCCAAGGTCTGCAAGTTCCTGCGGCGCTACTTGCCGCACATCCAAAACTCAGTCTTTGAGGGCGATCTGCCGGAATCGAAACTAGAAGCCGTTCGCGTAGGCTTGCGGAAAATCATGGAAGAAGACGAAGACTCTGCTCTCATGTGGGTCTTTCGCGACGACCATTACGCCGACCGACAAGTGATCGGAGTCGAGAAAAAGCCGGTGTCGAATTTTTTGTAGAGGAAAATATGTGATAAAGGGAGGTGTAGGTATGTCAGGAAATAAGAAGATGCCGTCCGCGCTCGTCAGTCTTGTAGGCGCGAATCCGTATCCGATCTATCTCGGGGTTCGTCAGTTTGCGGAGCAAGGCACTGCGATCGTGTTGGTCCATTCCGATGAAACGGCGGACCAAGCCGAGAGAATCAAAAGTGTCTTAACGAAAGAAGACTTTGCAGGTTCTGCCATTGACCTCCAGCGTCTTCACAGCGCGCACGACCCAAAGCAGGTGAGGGAAGGGCTGACCGATGTTATGAATAAGTACGCCAACTCCTGGGTGAACTTCACCGGCGGCACCAAGATCATGTCCGCTTACGGGTTGATGCTTTGGAGGGAAGCGGATCTTCCAGCCTTTTACATTGCAGAAGAAACCCAACAAATATTCTTCGACAGCGGCGAGGAACGCACGCTTGGAGACCACCAGTATTCCATTGATACCCTCTGCAAATTACATGAAGTCGTAGTAGGCAAGCCTGAATCTGGTATTAAGGCGTCCGCCGGCGAGCTTGACGATATCTTTGAGCGAAGGAATAACGTAGGATGTAGAATGTCTGCCTTGAGACGGGAAGATGAGGAAGTAAAAGACTGGAAAAAACTGTCGGGAGACAAATTTGAGTCAAAATTGCAGGTTCTACGTGATTTAAAACCGGACGGCATGTCCTTTGACGTTTCGAAGCCCACCAGCAATACAAGTTATAAAGAGGGTGAGTACAAGAAGTTCAGCGATTTCCTTGGCGGTTTGTGGTTTGAGCAATGGCTGCAACTAAAGGTCAAGGCCGCCGACCAAAACATCGAGTGGACAAGGGGGCAGAAATTTAAGATCGACAAACAAGAGTTCGAATCCGATTTAATGGCCATCGCTCGGCATAGACTGCGCTACATCTCTGTCACCACGGATCGCGGGGAAAAGCTGATCAAGGGCAAAGTCTTCGAGGCAGTACATCGCGCTCACCAGATCGGAGGCGGAATGGCGAGTGTTGCCGTGGTCTGTCTGGCTACGGATGATGTACGGGATAAAGCGCGAATGTCCGTAGGCGCTTCGCCCAGCGGGAAGCTCCAGGTCTTCGGCGACAGCGATGTTGAGGAGTGGGGGAACGGAAACGTAGAAACTCTTTCGAATTTTTTATCAAACTAAGAGACCGAAACAATGCCCATACTCACACTTATCGATCTTTCGGGAATACAGGCTTTTATCTACCGGTCGTCCAAACTGCAGGAAATCGCGGCAGCATCAAGGCAGATTGAGGAGCTCACCGAACCGGGCGGGCTGTACGAAATCTGCATTAAAAAAGCAGGCTGCACGCTCGTTGTCGCTGCCGGCGGCAACTGTTCCTTTACTGCCGCAACGCACGTTCGGGCTAAAGCCGCAGTGCGCGCAATCACTCGGCAGCTCCTTAATAAGGGCGCCGGGCTGCAGGCGGTCGCGGCGATGGTGGAATACATGGAAGGTACCCTTGCGGAAACCTACCCAAAAGCGATTGCCGCTGTCCAGCGAAATAAGTTGACGCAGCCGCGACCAACGATCGAAGATTTCCCGGGCTTAGAACCTGTCGAGAAACGCTGCGAAAATAACGAGCGTCGCGAACCTGAAACCAGTCTGCCGCCCGGGACATTCCTCGAATCAAAGGACCTGCAGTTCCTTCTTTGCTACAGCGAGGAGGGCAGCAAGCTAATGGCCGTTGTCAGTGTAGACGGCAACGGAATGGGTAAACGTTTCCTCCGGTGGCTTGCCGGGACAAAGGAAATGGCGGACGAGTCATTTATTCGCGAATATCAGACGTGGTCTGCTGCGATCCGGTACGATGTTTGGCAGTCGGCGTGGAACGCGACGGTCAAACATCGCGATTCGCAATTTGGGGTTCCGGATCTCAAAGTTATC
>PLAD01000093.1 GCA_003134215.1 Armatimonadota bacterium | reverse complement strand
CAAATGCCTCTTTCGCGTGCAAGGATGTATTGGGACTATTGTACACGATTTACGTCTCTTTTGTCAACGTGTTGTTGCACAATAACCATAGTACATGACGCACCTGTCAATGGCCTTGAGAAAGCCAAAGCCGGTCTCGCAAACGAAGGTTTGCGGGAGAAGCGTGCATCAGGTTTCGATTTCGGGCAAGTGAAAGTTGAGAAGCGAAGGCGGGATTGCGGACAGAGAAAAAGGCAAGCGAAAGCCAGAGGACTTAATAAGTCATACGGAGACTCGAGAACGCTAGTGGAAGTTCAAACAGTGAATTGGAGGGAATGGAATACTGTCCCACAAACCTTCGTTTCTGGGACAGACGGCTATGTAAGCGCAGTAGCATTTAAATTGTACCATAACCTATGGTCATTGCCGGTAGCCGACTGAAGCAATTAATGTCTGTCGCCTATATTCGATCAGCAAAAGCGTGGGCGGTGGCGTCCTGCAGACCATTCCAGTTCTTGCAAAGTCGCCCCGAGAATGATATACTAGTCATATCGACTAGAATTAGGAGGTATCAGTATGGCAAATCAAATAAATACTAATCGTCGATCTTCTGGCTATCTGCCGAACCGCTGGCCTTTGCAGAATGCGAAGGCCCGTTTCAGCGAACTGGTTCGTCGCGTCAAAAATGAAGGACCGCAACATGTTACGGTCCACGGGCATGATGAAGTGGTTGTCATCTCATCAGAAGAATTCCTGCGTCTGAAAGGCAATTTGACGGGCCAGGCTCTCATTGCCGCGTTTCAGGCGTCGCCGCACCGCGATATAGACCTTGAGCCTTCGCGCGCTCCCATGCCAGTTCGCGACGTGACCCTATGACAGGCTGGCTGCTTGACACCAATATCCTGTCGGAACTCCGCAAACCTAAGCCAGAACCAAAGGTTGCCAGGTTCATCGCAGTGCAACCGCTGGACATACTTTTTGTCAGCACCGTAACCTTCGCCGAAATACGCTTCGGAATTGAATCTGTAGCCGATCTAACGCGCCGGACCGACTTGAACGACTGGCTCGCGCATCAGATACGTCCCATGTTCGATGGACGCGTCTTGCCGATCAGCGAAGACATTATGTTCAAGTGGCGTCTGCTGGTCGAAGACGGACGAAAAGTCGGCCATACTTATTCGCAACCTGATTTAATCATCGCCGCGACGGCTCTGCAGCATGGCCTCACCGTCGTCACCCGCGACACCGGCGATTACGCACGAGCACGGGTTGCCTTGTTCAACCCGTGGGTCGACGCCATTTAGTGCCGCAGTACAAGCGAAGTCCGCCGTGACTTGCGTTTGACACAAATCCTCTCTCACCTGTGCGGCAAAGAACAAGAGATCGATAATCGGCTGCGGTTTTGGGGCTGAGTGCACCAGCCTGCTATGCCTCCCGGCTGGCCGGAAGCAATATTTAGTTTTTGCGATATTATTGTGGGCATCCGAGATACATTTGGTAGAACAACGTAAAATCCTGGTTTTGGCTTCCTAATTTGGATTGAATAGTCTTCCGCCAGGGTGTCCGCTGAAGCAGAATGGTCATACGGAACAGGCGTGGGAGAAGGTGTAAGACTGAGCTCGTAGCTGGCAGCCGACATAAGGCCTAAGAGTATCCAAGATGGCGGAGTTGCCGCGACGGCCGGCCAGCCAGTCAATCCAGGAACGTATTCATCTGGAGCAATGTCGGCGCTGCAACGCACTGCGAATATCAAAGAGCCGATGAACGCAAGAACAGCTCTTTTACACATGTCTTTGCCCGGTTTCGTTATTCGAATACAAAACGTCTTCGACAATAGTGCGGCCTGACGGCAACTTGGGTTTGCGGGCTTTATGGTCTTAGCCATTGATGGAACACTCCGTAAACGTATGCGATGTGGACATAATTTGCGAGGAACTGCTTCGATTCACCCGTAAAGCCGGCAGCATCGTATGTGTCGACCAGTTCCCAATTAGGCTGGTAGGCGCCAGATCATTCGAAACAACGCCGATAATAGAGGCCATCAAGCTAAACCCAACCAACTTGCGGGATGCTTGACAGAACCGTGGATACATCGCCAACTCCGCCGTATATCCAGTCGTTGTAATCGAAGGCAAAATCTAACGATCCGTTGCCGTTAATGGGTGCCGACAATCGTTCAAATTTGCAATTCACGTTGTAGTCTAATCGCGTGGGTGTTGTGTTACCTGGCAAAATTTCAACGGCCCTATGCACTCTCATACAGAAAGGATTCTAGCAAGAAGACACTAACGTGTCAAGAAATTTTGTATGGGTTTCATACTCCTCGGCTGTCGACGGAACGGAATTTGGGCACTCCGGCCTTTTTGACGATTGCAACCTGGTGAAACCACTTTGCGACACGTATTGTTGATACAAACGGAAATCGATTGGTTTCTTTCTCGACGGCGCCGCCCTGCGGCGAGATGGAACGATTCGGTATATGGTGCGGTAAGTATATTTAACAGGATTTTGTTACGATATTCTGGAACAGTATGTTAACGAATCTGCTACAACTGGGTAGCTTTACGGCGAAAGAGATTACTAAGTGATTACAGCCCGTTTACTTCTTGCCACGAGTGTGTTGATGCTGGTGACGTCGGCGGGGGCCGAAGCAGCGAAGTCACGCTCTTCTTCTTCCGTTGCCCCGATCAAAACGGTGGACGCAGCCCGATCGGCTTTTACGCCCGGGCATCGGTCGGCATCCGATGTTTCGGAAATTCTCAAGTCGGCGCCGACAAGTGCGGAGTACCCTAATGCCGCTGCGGCGACGGTTTTGGACTTTAGCGATGTCACAATCACGCCCACCGGGACAATTATTGAAAAGGATCACGAGATGCTTCGCATCTTCAACGATCGAGCACGTTCTGAGAGCGATATCGCAATCCCTTACAGCAGTTCCACCGACACATTGTCCAATCTGACCGCAAGAACAATACTTCCCAGCGGAAAAGTCGTCACACTAGACCCGTCGAACGTTCATATCACATCACCGTTTGCAGGATATGCAATGTACGACGACTCTAAAGTGGCAAGCTTTTCAATGCCTGGAGTCCAGGACGGGTCGATCATCGACTACTCCTACACAATTACATCGAAGCCGCTCCTCCCGAACGATTTTTCCGAGACATGGCTCTTTTCAGACGGCAGCTTCCCGGTAAAGATCAGCAAGTTTATTGTCCATGCACCGTCGAATTTGAAGATCAACAGCCAGATTCTCAATGCGCCGGGACTGAAGCCTTCCATCTCGCAACATGGCGGCACGACCACGTATTATTGGGCGATGACGAACTTGAGCGATGTCGATCGGGAGCCTATGATGCCCCCGGACCGATATGTATTCCCGATGATCCAGGTGAGCTCTTTGGGTGACTGGCAGGATATCGCACATTGGTACTGGAGTCTCGCCAAAGATCGAGAGGTGATCACACCGGACCTGCACCAGGTGGTTCTTCAGCAAATCGCGGGGAAGACAACCGACGAAGACAAGGCCAAAGCCCTCTTTTATTGGGTCGAGCAAAACATACGCTATGTCGCTGTGGAGCTTGGTGAATCGGCGTGGCGTCCTCATGCGGCCGAAGAGGTCTATAACAACCGTTACGGCGACTGCAAAGACATGGCGACTTTGCTAGTCACAATGCTCCACGATGCCGGCATCAAGGATGCCTACCCGGTACTCCTGCAGGCCGGGAGCGACATACCAGTCGAGCCGAGTCTCCCAAGCACAGAAGCGTTCGACCACTGTATAGCGCGCGCCACGATCGATAATAAAGATTACTGGTTCGACTGTACTGCCGAGATTTGCGGTTTCGGTGCTATACCCGGCGGTGATCGCGGAGCGAATGTTCTGGTCGTCAAAGACAATGGAATCGGGGAATTCGATACTATTCCGAAATTTCAGGCGCCTGACAACTCCCTGAACGTAGTCCAAAATGTCCAGCTTAATGACGACGGCAGCGCGCTATGCGCCGATACGATGGTCGCGCACGGAGACGGCGACATGGGGCTGCGAGGAACCTTCCGTTCCATCAAGCCAAACCTCATACAGGACGGCGTCCGAAATATGGTCCTGCGCGAGAGTGCAAACTCGACCTTACTGAACTATCAACTCAGCGATGTCAACGACCGTGACACGCCATTCAGCATAAAATACTCTTACAGCGCCCCGTCGTTTGCGCAGAAGACCAGTAATTTGCTGCTCTTCACACCGTCGCCATTCGGTGGTTCGCTCGGATCATTCGAAAAACCGACGCGTAAATTTCCAATTTATACCGACGACATTTCCAGCGTTCAGACGACGGTGGCAGTGCAAATACCGAGCGGCTATTCGGTCGAAGACCTTCCAGAGGACATGACAGAGTCTCTACCGTTCGCAGACTACACCCGCAAGGTTATTCAGGATGGCCAGACGATNNAAAAGCTTCACCAGTCGATTGACGAACCGATCGTCCTTCGAAAGTCGCAGCAAACGGGGCAGCAGTTGACGTCGCCGCAGGTCGATTAGACCTGCCGGCGGTATTCGATTTCGAGAGCGAGTTTTGACGCTGTGTCGGCGTCGGATCTTATACTGGAGGCAACGATGAGCCATCATTTGCAGCTCGCACCGGAGCTTGAACAGCTCTTGGCGAAGATGTCTGCCGAAGCCGATGAAACGAACCGGCAAACCGACGACCACTGGCAGCGTCCACGCTCGCTTCATCCGGATGCGGCAGCCTTACTGTCACTCTTAGTTCGGATTTCCGGCTCCAAGCGAATTCTAGAAGTCGGGACGTCAGTCGGCTTCTCGACCATTTACCTTGCGGACGCCGTACGACAGACCGGCGGGCATATCACNNGATGCCGGAAAAATCCGAAAAAGCGCGTCAGAACATTGCTGAGGCGGGGCTCTCGGAATATGTCGCACAGAGAACCGGTAATGTACTCGACTTCGGAGGTCAGTTGCAGGGCCCCTGGGACTTTTTGTTCATTGATCTCGAAAAGGAACTGTATCTTCCTATTTGGAACATGCTCAGCAATGAGGTGAGAGTGGGCGGGCTGATCGCGGCGGACAATGTGATTTCGCACAAGGAAGAACTCTCAGAATATCTTGAGAGGATAAACAATGATCGCCGGTATGAGACGATCACGGTGCCTGTGGGAGCTGGTATTGAACTATCGCGACGGTTCCGTTAGGCGGCGCTATCGATCAGGGAGAACCGGGCGCAGGAGTCCCGCCCGCAGCCGCCGGCGATCCATCAGGAGCGGTTTGTGAACTATCGTCGGAGCCATACTGCAGAATTTTTTGACGGGCTTCGTCGGCAATCGGGTCGGCAGGAGCATATTTCACTACCATCTGCCAATCGTTAAGGGCCATGTCTTTTTGACCGTCATGCAGAGCGCCATCGGCTCGCCGCGAATAGATTTGGGCGAGTTGCTCGCCTGCCTTCTTGCCTATGTCCCCAGTCGGGTCTGCGCCGTTCGCTGCTGCGAGCTGCGTTATTTCCCCGCCCTCATCTCCTCGAGCTTGTAAATTGAGCGCAGCAGCATAATCGGCACTTGCCGCTGCGGACCCCGTGGTTGCGTCGGGCGCAGGTGCTGACGGCGTCCCATCCGCCGGTGCCGGAGCCGGGGGAGTCGTCGCTTGATCGGGCGTCACAGACTGCGGAGCAGAAGAGTTCGAAGAAGGATCGACGGCTGTCGGAGTAGGAACCGGCTCCGAGAGAGCGTATTCAGAATTCACCTTTATTGCACTGCCGGTCGACGCTTCGTCGTAAGCTCGCCGGTAGTCTCGCAGAGCGGAGTCGCGGTCTCCAGATGTCATTTCGGTTTGGGCTTTGTTGTAGAAGAACGACGCCAGGCGATTCTCTTCTATGATGTGATTGGTCTCCCACGCCTTTGCGACCGCAAAAACCATAACGAGCACGAGGACCATGACTCCGAACACCGATGCGACCAAGGTGACTGCGCTCTTCGTTGAATCGTCGTAGGCCGAAACATGGGGCAAGTTATTCGCCACCACCGAAGTTGCTGCTCCAACCGGACCGCCGGCAACAGCATCGGCGATCCCCGTGGGCGGCGCATAAGCCTGTACCGGAGGTATCGTCGGCGCATGAGGCGTCGGCCTTGGCAGATAACCGCGATTTACAAGAGCGGTTTGCTCGTCGGAAAGATCCTTGGCACTTAAGACGCCTGGAGGGATCGTACGGTGGTAAGGCGAGTCGGAAAACGCAATTTCTGAATGAAGATCTGCGGCCATAGAGGCCATGTTTTGATACCGCTGCATAGGATCTTTCGTCAATGCGCGGCTGATTAGATTGTAGACGCCGGGGGGAAGGTTATTCGGGATGTTCGGCGATGTGTTCATGATGTGATAGGTGATCGTGATAACACTGTCGCCAATAAAGGGCTTCTTGCCGACGATCATTTCATAAAGCACCACTCCGAGCGAGAAGATGTCGGTGCGGTGGTCGACTTCTTTCGACATGATCTGTTCTGGTGACATATACGAAGGGGTACCGAATACCTGGCCGGTCGAGGTAATAGCGGGATCCGAAAGGATACGTGCAATACCGAAATCAGTAAGCTTTACCGCATCGTTTGGTACGATCAGGTGGATGTTATCCGGCTTGACATCGCGATGCACAACCCCTTGCCCGTGCGCGTAGCCGAGGGCATCGGTCAGCTGCAGGGCGACTGTGAGCGCCTCACGAATAGACAGCGCATTACGCATCCTAAGGATATCGCGCAGGGACGGGCCTTCCAGATATTCCATGGCGATATAGTGGCGGTCGCCCTCCTGTCCAACTTCATGAACGGTGACGATATTCTGATGATTGAGATTACCGGCCGCCTTCGCTTCCCGGTAGAAGCGCTCAATCCGTTCGCGGCGCTGCTGGCCAGACAGGTTAGGAGACAGAGCAAGTTCTTTTACAGCGACGCGCCGGTTCATACCCGGGTCGATCGCCTCATAGACGACATCGTTGGACCTTGCAATGACCCGGATGATCTTATACTTGCCCAGGGTCGGCGACAGGGAAGTAGATGAAAGACCTCCGGCCTGAGAATCGGACAGAGACACCGTTAACTCCTAGCGTGTACTTCCAAATAAGGAGCGGCCGCGGCCCTTCTTAGCAGATGCCGCCATCTGCGGATCTTCGTCTTCATCGATAAAGGTCAGCGATTCGTCAACTGGGCCTTCCTCTCGATCCGGCTGTTCGACCTGCTCGATTTCAATGACGTCGAGAATTAAAACAGTTATGTTGTCTCGGCCGCCGCGCTCGTTTGCAACCTCGATTAATTTCATCGAAGTCATGGAAGGTCCGGCGTCGATCGTCGCTTTCGTCCCTGCAAGTCGTATCAGATCTGCTTGATCAAGGTGCGTCGTCAACCCATCAGAGCAAAAAAGAATTCGGTCACCCTCAAGTAGATCGACTGCGTAAAAGTCAGGTTCGACATTGGGTTGTGTTCCAATTGAACGGGTAATAATGTTTCGGAACGGTGATAATTGAGCTTGTTCTAAAGTCAGCGCCCCCATACTCACCTGCTCCGCGACCCACGAATGGTCTTGCGTTATCTGTTCGATCTCTCCATCACGCAAAAGATATGCGCGACTGTCGCCGGTGTGAGCGACAATTAAGCGATCTTCGTAGACGACGCCCAACGTGAGGGTAGTGCCCATATCACGGCGGTCTTGGATCATCTGCGCCGTGTCAAAAATAAGGCCGTTGGCTTCCGCAATGGCGTAGTGCAGACTATTGACGATGCGGGACGATTGGTCTGTGTAATAAGTTCGGATGACCGTCTTGAGAGCAAGCTCCGAAGCGATTTGGCCGGCGGAATGACCGCCCATACCGTCGGCAATCCCGTAGAGCCGGCCTTTATAGGATATTGGGCTGTCTCTCGCCGGCTCAAGAAAATCGAACTTATCTTCGTTATTTTCTCTCACTGAACCAAGGTCCGTCTTCGCCCCAACGACGAGCCGAGCGTAGCAGGAAGGTTTGAGGGCCTTCCATCCGGCAATTAGTTCCTCGGTTACAACACGATCCGTAACCTGCTTCTCGGCTGAAGACTGCACGGAATCCTCTCTCAACGCCGCTTGCTCTTCAGACATTAAAAACCCCTAAACTGGTAAAGTTCAGCAGACAATTGGCCACTAATCCATCAAACCTTTGCTCACAGTATAGCAGAGAATTATAATCGCTCAGTAGCCTCATCCAGGGAAATGACATAAGTATTTGCCCAAGCATCGTGCCAAGCCTGCTTTTCGGAATTGTTGATAATCGCGATAAAGCCTGCGCCAAGACAGACACACGAGAAAAGGCTATAGACAAAACGCACAGCGGCCGTCCCAACTGACGGTGTTGTCCCGTCCGCTAAAACAACAGTAATACGCATTGCTTGTTTGCCTAATGTCTGGCCTTCCGAAGCAGTGAGTAGAACGAAATAGGTGACGACCACCGCTAGATACGCCGCCCAAAATAGCAGTTCTTCTCCAAGCTGACTGCTCCCTCTGACCAGTCCGACAGGGGCGGTCCCGCTCACGAGCCAGAAGAGCGACACCAGTAGGACAGCTGCCAGAATGACGACAAACAGGTCGATCGCGCCTGAAAAAAGACGGGTGGCAAATCCGGCATGAAGGGCCACGGAAGGATCGGCGATGGCAAGGTTTTCAACCCGGTCGTCTTCCGCCTCGACGAGGTCGATCGCGGCATCTTCCACACAAAGGGTACGTGAGGATTGAATGACAACGCACTCTTCGCAGATCGGCTTGAGACACTGATCGCAAATAGTGGCAGCTGCTCTGTTGCCATGATTCTTGCAGGTGACGACTCCCTTCACGCTGTCCGAGCGAAGGGACTTGCCGCATTTCAGGCAGTAGAGGTGCGTGTTGGCGTTTTCAGTTCCGCACTGCTGACAAATCACAACTTCTTGTACCCGAAAGAAGTCTGGTTATCTGCACTCTTGTGCGCTAACTTCCGCTTAAAGATCGTTTGGCGATGGCGGCTCCGATAGTTGAACCTCAAATGCAGCAGTTGGCTCAGATGCCGCCGCAGTTACTTCGACCGGTGTGCTTCGTGCGATTTTTTGAAATTGGAACACTGTGCTTCCAATAACAATTTCGTCCCCATCGCTCATCGCGATGGACTCGTTGGTTGTCAGCCTCAGTCCGTTCAGAAACGACCCGTTTGTGCTGCCGACATCAATGAGGCGAAAGACCGTCTCTTCAACGACTATTTGTGCGTGGTGACCGGATGCAAACCGATCACCCGGTAGACTAATCTGGTTATCTGGAAGGCGGCCGATACTAATCGTCCCTGGGATTAGCAGTACTTCCTGCGGCCCCCTTCCCCTCTGGAGTGTCAGCCGCGCCATAGGTGATGCGCCTGCAGGAGGCATTGTAATCTCTATTTCGCTCGGACCGTCCGCTGACTTACCGTCACTTTTTTCCGCCGGAATTACGGCTTCGCCGGTGATGAGGCGGAATTTGGTCGATCCAAACGCAATCGAATCTTCATTTTGCAATGGGTGAGAAGAGCGAGGCGGCAATACAACGTCATTGACTTTCGTCCCGTTAGAGCTGCCGGCATCCTCCACGCTAAACAAATGTCTTTCTTCATCGAAGACCAACAAACCGTGGTATCGCGAAACGGTCTTATCCAGTATGAGGATATCGGCGTTTTCACGACCAACGCGGTTCAAACCTGCCTTGATCGGATAGACATGCCCCGCTGCGTTCTCCAGCCTAGGCGTCACAATCACGTCTGGTTCCGGGACAGAGGCAACGGAGGATGCTGCAGCTGACGAAAGCAAAAAGCCGCATTCGCCGCAGTAGGTATCACCTACTGCATTTTGGTGACCACAAATTGGACAGTTGGACGGAGCAAACGTCCGAGTAACGTCGATATCGTGCGTCGGTGACGAAATGATACGGCGCAGCGGCGCCGTTCCAGGTCGTGTGGACGGGGGGGGAGCCTGCATCGGCTCGTCATCTTCCTGCGAAAGCTGCAAGTCGTACTCTTTGCGCTTCTCCGGCGACTTCAATGTCTCATAAGCCCTTTCTACCAGTTCATATGCCTCTGTGTCCATTAAGGATTCTTGCGCCTTTCGCCGAAAGGCGGCTGCTATCGCTTCCTCATCAGCACCAACTGGAACTTCCAAAACTTCATAGTAGCTTGTCACTTCGTCTTACCTCTTGGCTGACTTCAATCATACATCCTGCTGACAGAGACGCGGTTGTACAGGTTCAAAAAGTGACCGCATCATTCGTGAGATCTGCTGTTTCTTCCTAATTCAAGTTGATAAATCGTGCCCGTTAGCGTCTTTTCAAGCGAGTCACCCTTGCGGATTCCCGTCATGGCCTCGTGAATTTGTTCGGCCGCCATGGTTTTGCCTTGCTGCAGCAGCAGCGTCTGCGTCTTGTACATATCGTCCAGCACCGTTTGCGTGTCCATCGACTGCGTCCGTGTGTTCATCAAAGTACGATCGAGGTCACGCGCTGCCCTGGAGATTTCAAGTTCATCAGCGACCTTACGGTTAGCGCCATTAGCGATTAACGAAATATCTGATGTAAACTCGACGGGCACATCAAACGAAACAGTCGTCCGCCGTCCACTCACACTTTCGTCGTACGAAAGCGAGGCTCGGGCAATGCGATAAATTCCGGAGCGGTGAGGGGAAAGTTCGATGTCCCATAGAGAAGTGATATCGGCGCCCGACTCCGCATCCGGCATAACGGCTTCAAAAGTCCGAGTATTCACTTGTCGGTGCTCTTTTCCGTAGACTTCGATGACATTCACGTTTTTCGGAACATTGACAGTCAATGCGACGTTCCTCGCGACTGTCCTCAACATCCCGTTCAGTTCTCTTCGGAACATTTCAGGCAGCAGTTCGGGCCGAGCGATATAGTAGTAGTTCCCACCGGATCGCCGAGCGATTCCCGCTACAAGTTCTTCATTATAGTCGGGACCAAATCCGAGCGCAGTTACAGTCGTCCCGCGATCCTTTTGCTCTGAAACAAACCGAATGATCGTGCTGAAATCTTTAGTCCCCGCAGTCGGTTCGCCGTCCGTCAAAAGTAATATTCGATTAAGCGTACTGCTTGTTTTCGCTGAATTGATCTGCTGCGCTGACGCCGTCAGCCCGTCATAAATATTCGTCGTATTTCCGACCATGATCCGGTGGACATAGTCCTTGATGACTTCTTTATTGACAACGCGGCGTGCCGGCATGACTATATCGGCCTGCTCAGAAAATGTGACGATCGCCAGCGTATCGCTTGGCTCCAACAGGTCCACGACGTGGTCACAAGCTGTCTTTGCGTACTCGAGTGGCTGCCCTTCCATCGAACCGCTTCGGTCCAGGCATATGCAGACATTCAGCGGCATCCGCACTGCCGCGCCGTAAGCCGACGGCCGTATTGTAAAGAGAACCGGCATGTGTTCGGGGCGGGTCGAGACTGGGGCGTACTTGTTCCCTGCATCGCCTTCAAGAGTAAGTGCGGGAGCAAGTATCGAGGCAGCAGTCGCACCGACAGTTCTCAAAGAAGACCTCGTCGATTCCACTGTGCTGCCGCTGACTCCCACGCTGCTCGGCAGAATACGTGTAGGTTCGGGATCACTCATAAAGCGCGGGTTCCAACGTAGCTTTGAACACTAGTTTCATTAATGATCGTGCATATCCAAGCAGAAAATCTCGCCGCTGAATCAAGCTCAGCAACGGTCCATCGAAAAAGCTGCAACGCCGTCGGTTTCGTCGGGCCCGCAAGCTTACATCCAGCACGACGCCGCTCAAATGCATCAACTTCATTATATACGGAATGCCTAAAATTGTCCAGAAACGCAAGAAGTCGCTGACAGGTCGAACCGCCTATAATCACGCCTGCTGACTATCCGCTGCTTTTCAGTTCTGCAGGGGACCCTGGTTCTCCTTCTGCAGAGTAATGATCATGAGAATTTATTCGTTCGTGCTTTCCGCATTTCGACCGTTGCCGCGAGTATCTAAGTGCGCCGGACGGCGGAAGCGGAGGAAGGATACGACGAATGAATATTGCTCAGAAAGATTTGAATGACTGGCGAGCGTTTTGCGGTCGGCTAACCAGTGCGCTCTGCGCCGCAGAGGGCGCCATTGCATCAGGGAGCATCGAACAAGCGCGGGAATTGTTATGGGCGGCGCAAGACGCTTCGTCACGCATGGGTATGAAACTTGAGATTGCGGGCGCCGTTAAGCCGTCCACCAGGTGCAGCAGCAGCCATTCGCCTTCCCGTCAGTGGTATGCCCTGATGCTGCGGGATGCCTGGGATGCCGCAAGGCAGATGGAGTCAGAATCTGGAGAATTGGAGGGCGCATCGCGACTTCTGAGACTGTTGCTCAAAGAAGTCGAGGAAGAGCTGTATGGGGATTAGGCTTCCAACGACGCACGCTGAGCAGAACGAAGTGTATTACGCAGAAGCATTGCGATCGTCATCGGTCCGACTCCGCCCGGGACCGGCGTAATGGCGGACGCAACTTCGAACGCACTGTCATAGTGTACATCCCCGACATCTTTGCTCGCGCCTTCCGGCCGGTTATAGCCGGCGTCGAGCACTACCGCGCCGGGCTTAATCATGTCGCCAGTAATGAACTCCGGCTTACCGATTGCCGCACATAGAATGTCCGCCTGTCGAGTAATGGACGCGAGATCGACTGTTCGAGAATGGCAGACTGTGACGGTCGCGTTTTCCTGCAGCAGAAGCAAAGCGAGAGGCTTTCCAAGAATGACGCTTCGGCCAACCACTACGGCGTGCTTTCCGGCGATCGGCAGATTATAGCGATGCAGAAGTTCAACCATTCCCGCCGGCGTACAGGCATGGAATGCCGACATTCCCGCCAGCAGACGGCCCATCGATATAGGTGCAATTCCGTCGACATCCTTCTCCGGTAAAAGCTTTGCCAGCACTTCCGGTTCATTCATTCCTTTTGGAAGCGGATGTTGGACAAGGATGCCATGGACAGATTGGTCTGCGTTCAAGGCAGCAAGCGTCTCTTCAACTTCGGCCTGTGACGCGGTGGACGGAAACGGATAAGTGCGCGATACAATGCCGGCGGCGGCTGAAGCACGCTCTTTCATGCTGACGTATTTCTGCGAGGCCGGATTGTCTCCAGCGAGGATGGCGGCGATGCACGGCCGAATTCCGGTTCGAGTAAAGAGCTCATCGACCTCGCGGCGGACATCGGCCCGAATTGCCTTAGACGTTTGATTCCCGTCGAGAATGATTGGCATGAGAAACTAGCTGACCTCTTCGTCGTCGTCCATAGAAGATTCTAGACCGCGCGGCGCCGATCGAGCGAGTGCACCCAAGACACCGTTGACGAATCGGCCCGATTCAGCCGTGCTGTACTTTTTAGCGAGTTCGACGGCCTCGTTGATCA
>PLAD01000181.1 GCA_003134215.1 Armatimonadota bacterium | reverse complement strand
ACTCGGCACCCCGAAGAGTCCATTCGGCTTCACTCAGAGTTACATCAGCAGGCATTCTCACTCCGCCGGAACGAAGAACATGCTTGGTCATTGCCTTGTCCATTGCGAGAGCACTTGCCAGTACCCCGCTTCCCGTGTAAGGAAGTCGAAGTGTTTCCAGGAGTCCTTGCACTGTCCCATCTTCACCGCCAGGGCCATGCAGCGCAATAATCACCACATCTGGACGCGTCTCGATATCAACCATGCCTAATTGGGACAGACTGGCCACGGGGCGTTTCTCTCCGCCGACGTCCCAAGTCATCGCCGGTCCGACGTCGTCGCTTTTAGGAGTGTCTACCGATCCGGCAGTGTCAAGGCCAAAAACTGTATACTTCTCAACGTCGAGAGCGTCCAAAATCTGTTTCCCGGTCCAAAGGGAGATTGGCCGCTCCGCGCTGCTGCCTCCCATTAATACGGCAACCTTGATCTTAGACATGTGCAAGCCTTTCTTCCGTCGCTGAGGTCGCGCTTAGATATCGCACAGCCGCCGTCCGGATATCGCCGGCCCCTAGCGTAATGACAACATCACCCGGCCGCACAAATTTATCCAGGGCGGCTGGAAGATCGTCTTTGTTTTCAATGTACTCTACGGCGGCGAACCCACGTACATCGCGCATTTTATCAGCGAGCAGCGCACCGGTGACGCCATCAATGGGCTTTTCACGCGAAAGAAAAATGTCCGTGAGAAGCACGAGGTCGGCCTTGTCAAACGCCGACGCAAAATCATCCATCAAGTCCCTTGTCCGGGATGGAAGGTGCGGCTGAAATACGGCGATCACCCGACGCTCAGGATAAGAGTTCGATGCGGCGTCAAGAGTCGCCTTGATTTCAGTGGGATGATGCGCATAATCATCTACAACCACAACATCAAGCTCCGTAACGCCAAGTATCTCGAAGCGACGGCCTGTGCCGCGAAAAGATTTTAGCCCAGCCGCGATATCTTCGAACGGAATATCTAATAGGTTGCCCACCGTCACAGCGGCAAGAGCGTTCACCACGTTATGACGTCCGGGGACGCTTAACTCGATTTCACCGAGATAGTTCCCGAGGGCTTCAACAGTGAATTGACTGCCCGCGCCCAGACGGTTAATCTTTCCTCTGATCGCACAACCTTCACTGAGCCCATATGTCGCAACATTGTCCGTGTGTCTTTCCGCGAGCAGCTTAGATTCAGGATCATCGCCGCAGATGACGGCGTAATAAGAGGTCTTATCGAGCAATGCGCTAAAGGCATCCCGTATAGCCTGCAAATCGGCATAATGGTCGAGATGATCGGCTTCGACGTTAGTAATGACCGTGATTGTCGGCGACAAGAGGAGAAACGAGCCGTAGGCTTCGCAGGCTTCGGCAACGAAAATGTCGCTCTTACCCATTCGAGCATTTGAAGACCAGGCCGGCACATCGCCCCCAATTACTGCAGTCGGATCGACCTTTGCTACTGTCAGCATCTGAGCGATCATGGCCGACGTCGTAGTTTTGCCATGGGTTCCGCTGACAGCGACAGAACGGGCGTAATTAGTCATCAGTCGTCCGAGCAGTTCCGCGCGAGAGATAACTGGAACAGCGGCGAGCAGCGCAGCATCCACCTCCGCATTGGTTCCTCGGACGGCTGCCGTAGAAATGAGCATGTCTGCTCCTTCGATATTCGATGCAATGTGGCCGACAAATGTCTTGATGCCAAACTCATCAGTAAGCGCTTTCAGCGTGGCCGAGTCCTTGATATCGCTGCCCGAAACTGTGTAGCCTAGTCCGGCGTAAATTCGCGCCAAAGCGCTCATCCCGGCCCCCCCGATACCAACAAAATGATAGTGTTGTAGATTGCTCATTGATTTTTTATGTTCGTTATCGCATCCGACTGCAAACACTCCTAGTGCGACTGACTCTTCAATCCAAGGTCTATTACGGCCTTTGCGAGGAGTTCCGCCGCATTTGGACTTGCCATTGTCTTTGCGGCCGTGCCCATCCTCATTAGCTTTTCAGGGTCGGCTAACAGCTCAGTTACCCGCTCTACCAGAACCGGTCCGCTCAGTTCGTTCTGCTTGATTATCACCGCAGCACCTATTGATTGAAGGCGCTGTGCATTTCGTGTTTGTTCGTCTCCTCCCGTTGGGACGAGCGGCACAAAAACCGATGGTTTCCCAACCGCACAAACTTCGCTGACCGTCCCCGCCCCGCTTCGACCGACCACAATGCTGGAAGCAGCGTAGACATCGCCAATCTCGTCCCCGACAAACTGAGTGGCCACATATCTTTTCCTGAGAAGAAACGGCAGCTGCTGTGCCGCAGCCCGAAGCTTCGTCTCATCTTGAGGACCATTGCCTTTTTGCTTGCCACACTGATGTATTACACAGCATTGTACAACCAGCTCATTCAAGCCGTCCAATACCGAGTTATTGATGATGCTCGATCCCTGGGCGCCGCCGGTAACGTATACAACCGGATAGGCATCAAGGTCGCCGTCAAACCCATAACGTTCTCTGCCACGGCAGGCGTCACCTCCAACGACGATCTTTCGGACAACGCCCCCGGTGACAAAAGCTTTTTTTCGTTCAACGGGCCCTAGTTCGTTTGCGGATTCAGGATAACTGAGCGCGATTCGACTGGCGATCTTTGCGCACAGTCGGTTTGCAAGGCCAATTTGGACGGTTTGCTCGTGCATGAGTACGGGACAACCGAGCACTCCGGCGGCAAAGACGCTGGGAACGCTGACATAGCCTCCTGTACTGAATACTATATCAGGATTAAAGTTCTTAACAATCTTAAGCGCTTGAAGAAAGCCCAGCGGCACCCGAGCGGCATCGCGAAGATTCGCTTTGTTTAGCATTCTCAACGGGTTCGCCGATCGTCGAAGTTTTCCGGTTGCTATCGATACGAAGCCGATTTTGGCTTCTGCAGCCAGTGTCGCCTCTAATCCTTGAGCGCTGCCGACATAAAGGAAACGCGGGGCAATATCAGTGTACGTTTCTGCAATCAGCTTTTGGATAGCAGCTATCGTAGCCAGTGCCGGAACGGTATGACCTCCGGTTCCGCCGCCGGTCACAAGGATGCGCAGTGTCCGCTGCATATTTATTACAGCGCCGCCGTCCTTTTCGTTCGACGCGGCCGAACTGTCGTAGGCAGTTCATCAGAGTCATCGCCCATTCGCCATCTTTTGTTGAACTGCCGTTCTGAAGTCTGTTCTTTCTTCTCTTGAACGATCGCCGGATCGCCGTCCGGGTACTGTCCGATATTGAGCAGCATTCCTACCATTACCAGCGTTAAGAGCAAGGACGATCCGCCGTAGGAAATAAATGGGAGAGGGACACCTGTCGCAGGAATAGAGGCGCTGACCACTCCGACGTTTACAAGCGCTTGGAAGCCGATGCAAAACGAGATACCCGCCGCAAGAAGCGAACCAAATCTGTCACGGGTTACGCAGGCGATGTGCATGCCACGGGTGACAATGAAGCAAATCAAGCCTAAGATCGTAAGGCTGCCTATCAGTCCGCCTTCCTCCCCGATTACCGCAAAGATAAAGTCAGTATAAGCCTCAGGCAGGTCGAGCTTTTCGCGACTATTGCCGATACCGACTCCCGTGAGACCGCCGGTGCCCAGTGCAATGGTTGAATGGTAGACCTGAAAACCGTCCCCCTGCTTTTCCTTTTCCGGGTTAACGAACGCCATGATACGGCCAAGCTGGTAGCTGTTGTGTCCGTGAACCGTCTTTACGGCGAATGCGCCGCCGACAAGAATGAGAACACAGCAGACTACAGCGACGAGGTGTCTCCACTGCATCCCAGCAAAGAACAAAGTTGCAATGCCGGTCCCGACGATTAGCAGCGAGGTTCCGAGGTCCGGTTCCTTGGCAGTGAGCAGGGCGAGCGAGGCAATAGCCAACAGGCCCGGTCCGGGCCCCGCAAGGAAACTCTTCATAATTCTGACACTTCCAGCGCATGAGCGACTTATGTAAAGTACGATAAAGAGCTTGGCGAATTCAGAAGGCTGCAAACGGAATGATCCATGTCCGATCCAACGATTTGCGCCTTTGGCAACTATTCCAACGTGCGGTACGAAGACGAGTACCAGAGCGATTACACAGCCGAATAGTCCCGCCGTGGCCACAGAGCGCCATTTCCAATAGGGATATCGACTGGCAATGAGCATGAAGAGAATTCCGACAGCCCCATACATTGCCTGCTGGCCGACAAATTTTGTCTGAGGTATTTGATGTGCCAGTGCAAATGGATAAGATGCATCGTAGACGAGCAGGATTCCGATGGCAGTAAGCACAAGGGTCAAAGCAAGCAAGACTATGTCCAGCTTACGAACTTCGTGTTCCGTAGTTACCGTACTCATGCGCCGGCCGCCTTTCGCAGTGAACTTACAATCAATTTGAATTTTTCGCCTCGGTCTTCAAAATCTTTGAACTGGTCGAACGATGCACATCCAGGGTTCAGCACGACGATTTCGCCGGAAGCCGCATCAGTCGATGCAAACGACACGGCTTCGTCCATCGTCTCGAATACTGCAGTTCGTACGTCGGTGCGGCTGCGCACTACTTCTGCAATCTGCGGCCCCGACCGACCAAACGCTGCCAGTACCTTGACGTTGGACTTTGCGACCGCATCGGCAATCTGCGACATATCGCCGCCTTTGAATACACCGCCCGACAACACGATCTTCTTGCCGGCGAGGGCGGAGAGTGAACTAGCGAAGGCGGCGTTATTGGTGCACATGGAGTTATTGATGTAGGTGATTCCGTTGATTCGGTCGACAAACTCCAATCTGTGTACGACACCTTTAAAGCTCAGCGCTGCTTTCCTGATCGCATCCTCTTGAATGCCGATCGACGACGCCATCGCGTAGGCGGCCATTGCGTTAAGTCGGTTGTGCTCCCCCGGAAGCAGCAGGTCGCCTATCCAATCGGGACGCGCCATCGTGTCGAAGTATCTCACATCGTTCGGCAGGTGCGGCTTGTTCCCGATAAAAGGCACTGACGAGCCCAAAACCGCTGTATCGTCGTTACCCTGATTTTCAAATATTCGCCACTTTGATTGTACATATTCTCCCCAGTTCTGACGGTCCATGTGGTCTGGCGTAATATTCAAAATTGACGCTGCTTTGGGGCGAAAGGTCTTAATCGTTTCCAATTGAAACGAGGATATCTCAGCAACAATAACGTCGTCAGGTCCAGCAAGGTCGGCGGCAACCGTCAGCGGCTGTGCTAGAGACCCTGCGGCGATATTTCCAGCCGCAAAAGTTCGCTTTCCTCCGGAACGAGTCATTTCCGCGAGCATCAGGACTGTCGTCGTTTTTCCATTCGTCCCGGTGACGGCTAGAATCGGCGCTTTTGCGATTTGATATGCAAGTTCGATTTCTCCCCAAAGCTTGATCTCTTGGGCTAAGATCGAATGCATGATCGGCGAGTCTTGACGGACCCCCGGACTGACGATTGCTAAATCCGAAGCTTGCACCGAGTCGGCCGAACCGACTACACGAATGCCATGCTCCGACGCCCATTTGAGATCGGCCACCATATCGACGGTTGCTTTGGATTCGTAGATTGTAACGTTAGCCCCCCGTGTCGCAAGAACAAGGGCGGCGGCTTTGCCGCTTCGGGCTAGGCCAACCACAGCCACCCTTTTTCCGGAGAAATCGTAAGGCATATCGGTCTACCAGAGTTCCTTTACGGCGAACGGCGAGATCCAAAAAGCAGTCATGAGTCCAAGCCACAGAGCAATGATTCCAGCAATCCAGAACCGTTGAACAACCTGCACTTCTTTCCAGCCAACCAACTCAAAGTGATGGTGCACCGGCGCCATCTTAAAGACTCGCTTTCTGCGAATTTTGAACGAAACAACTTGGATAACAACGCTAAGCATCTCCAAAATGAAGATCAGCGAAAAGACCAGCACCGGAATTTCTTCTTTGCCAAGCACTGCCATTGCCGCAAGCGTCGCCCCAATCGCGAGCGACCCGGTGTCACCCATAAAAACGCGGGCGGGATTTCCGTTGTATGCGATAAATCCGAGGCACGCACCGGCCATCGCCCACCCAAAATACGCGACCTGAGTTGCTCCGCCGAACGCAGCGATTGAAAGTCCGGCAAACGCCGGCACTGCGAGTCCCGCCGCCAATCCATCAAGACCGTCGGTAAGGTTGACACTGTTCGACAGGCCGATCATCAAGACTACAACCAGCGGGTAATACAGCCATACCGGAACATTCACTATGCATCCAGGATAAAACGCCACCTCCGTAGTCACGCCCTGCTGAGCCGTAAGTGCGAGATACGCAACGAACAATAGTGCGACCGCGAGCTGCCCTCCCAGTTTCTCGCGCGCTTTAAGCCCCATCGCTTTCNNCTACGAGTTGCTTTAAGGTAGTCGTCGACAAAACCAAGAGCCATATGGAGGACAAATACTCCGCAAATCGCAGCTAAAGGAGCACAGCGAATGTCGACCTGGAGCCATCCGGCAACAAAGCCGGCCAGAATCGCTGCGAAAACACCGACGGCGAACAGGATCCCGCCCATGGTCGGAGTTCCCTTCTTCAGCTGGTGTGCTTCCGGCTGTGGAGCGTCGCTGCCTACTGGTTGACGCATTTTTAGTCTGCGCAACGCTTCAATTCCAAACGGTCCAGTTATTACTACTGTAAAAAAAGATACGAGGAAAGCAGGCGCCTGCTGTGAAAAGAAGTTCATAGCTGCACCAGAGCTTCAACGACCTTTTCCAAATGGAGCGCGCGCGATCCCTTCACCAAAACCACATCACCCTGCGAGAGTGAGAAATTTTCTTTGATGTATTCGGCCGCGAGAGTACTGTCCGAGAACGATGCGGCGCTGTTCACGATCGCCGCCGGCATCAGGTCACCGACGCTATAAATAACTTTTATTCCCAAACGTTCCGCTTCCGCAGCGACCTCCTGGTGCATCTGTGCGGAATGTGGACCAAGTTCGCGCATATCGCCTAAAAACGCGGACTTCCGTCCTGTACTTTCGAGTCCTGCAAGCGTCGAAAGGGCACTCTTTACCGAAGTAGGCGCAGCGTTATAGCAGTCGCTGATTATCGTCGCACCGGAAGCAGTTGTCAACAGCTCCATACGCATATCTGAGGGAGCGTAGTGTGCAAGCGCCGCAACTGCATATTTTGCCGACACACCCGCGGCGACAGCGACTGCGACCGCTCCGGCCGCGTTATTGACATCGTGCTCGGCCACAGAGTTCAAGGTTACGGCATGCTCCTCGCCGTCGATACGGAAAACAATATTCCAGCCGTCGATAATGCGAGTCTGACGAGTTACCTGGACATCGACGTTAGCAGAATCGCCGAAAGAGGCAATCGTCCCGGATGTCTTGGCGGCAAGATGCCGAAAAAACGGATCGTCAGCGTTCAATACTGAAATGCCGTCCGCGTTAAGAAAATCGACCAACTCGCCTTTTGCATCAGCTATTGCTTCCCGGCTGCCGAGCAGCTCGATATGGCTTTCGCCAATCATCGTAACGATTCCGATATTGGGTTCGGCAATATTCGCCAGATAAGCAATCTGTCCCATTCCGCGCATGCCCATCTCGATTACTGCAGCACGATGTTTTTCGTTGAGACGCAGAAGGGATTGCGGAACGCCGATTTCGTTGTTTTCGTTTTTCTCGCTCTTAAGCACCGGCCCGAGAGGCGAAAGCGTCAGAGCAAGCATCTCCTTAACGGTAGTCTTGCCGACGCTGCCGGTGACGGCGACGACTGGGATCGAGAACTTGCCGCGCCAGACGCGTGCAATTCTGCCGTATGCTACGAGAGTATTCGGTACCGATATCGTCCGCCCGACGAACTCCGATTGCGGTCCTTCGACCACAATAGCCGCCGCACCGCGGTTCAAAGCGGTTTCGACATAATCGTGACCATCGAAGTTCTCCCCGCGCAAGGCGACGAAAACCATTCCTTCACTCAAGGAGCGTGAATCTGTCGAAACACCCGTGAGTTGGAAATTTTCGCCAGACGGCGCTATCGAAAGGGCCTCAAGTATCTCGTGGATTGTTAGGAACACGATGCAATCGCCTCCGCGGCAACGACCCTGTCGTCAAAAGGAAAAGTTTCTCCTTTTACTATTTGATAAGTTTCATGGCCCTTTCCGGCAATTACGATCAGATCTCCCGGACGCACCGTCTCGCAGACAGCGGTGCGGATAGCCTCCCTGCGGTCAACAATAACCTTAATACGGTCGTCAGCAGCGCCCCCTTCTATGCCAGCGACAATTTCGCTGACGATAAACTCTGGATCCTCGTTCCTCGGATTGTCTGAGGTGATGATGACCAAATCGGCCAAATCGGCCGCGATCTTTCCCATTTTGGGACGCTTTGTTCTGTCGCGATTGCCGCCGCAGCCAAAGACCACTACCAGCCGCTTCGGCGCCAGCGCTCGTGCGCTTACCAGCACATTCTCAAGGCCATCAGGCGTATGGGCGTAATCGACCAGAACGTGAAAGTCTTTACCGGGCGCATTAACCGGCTCAAATCTCCCAGGAACAGGAGGTAGTTTGGCGAGTCCATGCTGTACGGTTTCTATGGAAACTCCTCGCGAACGAGTAGCGGCAATCGCTGCCAACGCGTTGCTCACGTTGAAAAGTCCGCCAATTGGCAGATCCACTTGATAGACGGCGCCTGACAATTCCTTAACGGTGAACGCAGTGCCGTCCGCTTTGGCCGTAATGTTCACAGCTCTAAAGTCTGCTGACGGGACGGCAATTCCGTAACGCACTGTCCTTCGACCAAGATGTTCACTCGTCATCGCCAGTCTTTCACCGGCCGGATCGTCGGCATTCAAAACGGCGAGAAACCTCTTGGTCGTTGTAGACGGATATTCTACAAACAGTCTGGCTTTGGCAGCTTCATATGCTTCCATGGTTCCATGGTAGTCCAGATGGTCTTGCGTCAAGTTGGTAAATACCGCAGTGTCGAACTCATTCGAAGCAGTTCTTTCCTGGTCTATAGCAATGGATGTGACTTCGATGATCGCGTGCTCGACGGCTTCGCTGCGCATTTGAGAAAAGAACTGCTGGAGGTCTAGTGATTCCGGAGTGGTCGATACTGTCCAATTTGTTGGAAATTCTTCGCCGTTGACTAATGCCCCTACCGTGCCTACAACGCCGGTCGTCTCACCGTTCGCCATCCAAATCGCCGATATCATAAACGCTGTTGTTGTTTTTCCGTTTGTCCCGGTAATTCCGGTCAGTTCAAATGACCGCGTCGGATAATCGTAAAATGCAGCAGAGAAAAATGGAAGCGCGGAGCGAGTGTTTGTCACAGTTAACAGCGGTGCGTTTACGCCGGCGAAATCACTGACACGGTTCGAGTCGATGATAAAAGCAGCGCCGCCGCGGGCCGCCGCCTGATCACGATAGCCGTGACCATCTGTCTTCTCGCCTTTAAGACACACAAACCCTGCGCCGGAGAAAACCTGCCTGGAATCGTAGGCAAGGGACTGTAATAATGTATTTTCGTCACCAATCACTGTCGGTTCAAGATAAGCTGGAATGGCTTCTGCCAGCTGCTTGATAGTCTTCATATTTGATGCGCTTTTTTGTCGCTTCTTTCGTTCTGATGTCCGATTTTGTCCAATCGCAATCGAACATCAGATGCTGACGCCGTTGTGGCTGACTTATTCATCGCGGACCAGTCCTGCTGTCCTGGAGCGTCGGGCTGCACCTTAAGATACCAGAGTGACTGCTGCAATATATCATGTACCACCGGCGCCGCTACGACAGCGCCCCAGTGAACCCCCACCGGCTTATTGATAACGCAGAGCACCACCAGCCTTGGGTTGGAGAGCGGAGCAACTCCGCAGAAGGAACCAATATATTCTCCTCCGTAGTGACCGTGTTCGGCAACTTGCGCGCTCCCAGTTTTTCCGCCGACGGTATAGTCTTCGATCTGCGCCGGCTTTCCGGTACCGTCGGTCACGACTGCGCGCAGCATTGTCATCATTTTGGCGGCAACTTCCGGCTTTACGACCTGATATGGCTTTTCGGGCGGAGCAGCGCCCAAGATGATGTGCGGGTAGACGCGTACGCCATGATTGGCGATGGTCGCATAGACAGATGCGAGCTGCAAACCAGTGAGTGAGATTCCCTGACCAAAGGAAACGTTGGCTAGCTGGATCTTCGACCATGGCTTAACCGCTGGATCGACCAGTCTGGATCGCTGCGCTCCGGGCAGGCCGCATTGCGGTCTTTCGAGCAGTCCAAAAGACTTGATGTAATGAAAGAGGTTTGTCGCCCCGAGCGACATTGCGTAGATCGATGCGCCGATGTTGCAGGAATTGCGCAAAACGTCCTGCATGTTTTCGCTGCCATGAACTCCATAGTCAGGAGGGTCAGGCGCGCAGTGAATGATGTGGTTACCGATTTGCAGTTTGCCTGAACAGTAGACCCTGCGATCTGCCGCGGCCAGGCCCTCTTTGTCGAGCACTGCGGCCAAGGTGAGCGTTTTCAGGGTACTGCCGGGTTCGTAAAGATCACTTACAGCTCGATTGTCCCATTCCGAATAGTTACTGCCCGCAACTTTATTCGGATCAAACACGGGGCAGTTCGCTAACGCAAGAATGTCGCCTGTTCTTGGATCGAGGACGACGACACTACCACTCTGCGCGTGGTGTATTCGCACCATGTTAAAGAGAGTTTTTTGCGCGATTTCTTGTATCTGCAGATCGATCGTTAGTGTGACGTTCTTTCCATTCGCAACAGGAATAGCATTCTGCGTCGTACCCGGAATCGGTTGGTGCGCATCGTCAACTTCGGCTGTCATCAATCCGTCCCGCCCGGACAGCGCAGTCTGCTGGGAGCATTCAACGCCATACAGTGCGGAGAACTGGCCTTTCGGTCCACGGCCAGGAAATCCAAGAGTCTGCGCCGCGATGTCGCCGTTAGGATAGGTCCTGACCTGATGTTGAAAGATAGTGATACCGGCCAGAAAGTCAGGATGGCTGAGCGGGCTTTTGACATAATCGGCGAGATCGGATTTCATCGCAGATTGGAGTGTAGAGATGCCGGCGAAGGAGACGTTACTTGCGAGCTTTAAATAACGTACATCGTTTCCAGCGGGGGTCTTCCTCATTTTCGCCTGGACGATCTTGCTTGAAAAGTCCACTGCGGCTGAGGAGTCTAAGCCGAGAGCGGCGGCAAGCTGCTCACCGGCCTGCTCAGGATAGTCGATCACTTTAGGGTCAACAATGATATCGCCTACATCGACGCTCATTGCAAGCGGTTCGCCGTTGCGGTCGAAAATTGTACCTCGTTCGGCGGGAGTCCTAATCGTTCTCAGCCGAATCTGATTGGCTGTATGCTCGAAATACTGATGCCTGCCGACCTGAAGGTAGACCAGGCGGCAGGCGAGGGCAAGGTAGGCCGCTAACATGAAAGCGAAGGTAATGCGCACACGCTTTTGCAGCAGGCTTCGGCTTATTTTGGCTGTGGGAACCCACTGTTTTGCTGCGATATCCATTGAACCTGCCTTANNACGTCAATGAACCGTCGCGAATAGTCCTGGGACATCGAAATCTTCGCGGCCCATGGCGCGATATGGTGATCGCTCTCAAGCTCGGCGAGGGACTTGACTAATGCTTCGTGATGTGCTGACGCATTGGCCAACTGTACATCGACCGAACGGATGGTTTGCGCTTGCAGCGTAATTCGTGCAAATGCTGCAATATAGAAAGCGCCAAGGGTGCAGAAAGCAGTCATACAGACCAGCAGTACTGTAATGCGACTCCAATCTCCAGCCAAGCTTGAAATGTTCGCTGCGGAGTTCCGACGCATGCGGGCGGACGAAGCGGACGACTGCAATTCTTCGAATTGTAGTCCATGCGCTACTTCTGTATCAAAAGATAGATCTTCTGCCGATACCGTATTGTTCATCGCCATAGTCTGTTTCCTTTAGGATCATTCATCCAGATCCCGCAATCTCCTGACAATCCTTAACTTCGCGCTTCGTGCCCGAGGGTTATCGTTTACTTCCTGACTGGTCGGCACAATCGGCTTCTTAGTGACCAGCTCAATTAATGGTCTGCTCGCACGACACTTACAGACCGGTTCTGTCGGCGCACAAACACACTTTCCGGAAAACTCTGCAAACGTCTGCTTTGCAATCCTATCCTCTCCGCTATGATATGAAATCACCAGGATGCGGCCATCAGGACGCAAGGACCGTACTGCAGCATCCAGGCTCCGGTGCAGTCTTCCGAATTCATCGTTTACGGCAATTCTTAAGGCTTGGAATGTCCTGGTTGCAGGATGTATATCTTTAGACCGCGCCGCCGACGGAATGGCCGCTTTAACCGTGTCGATCAATTGTCCTGCTGTAACGTAGGGAGCCGTCTTGCGCCGCTCGTCGATGAAAAGCGCTATCCGCGCTCCCCACTTCTCATCCGCAAAATCGCGGAAGATGGTGGTCATCTCCTCGACCGTAGAATGGTTCAGTAAGTCGGACGCTGTCGGCGTCTCTTCCGACTGTGACATCCGCATATCCAGCGGTGCATCGCTGTCGCGAAAGGTAAACCCTCTACTCGGATCGTCCAGCTGGTGCGACGAAACGCCAAGATCGTACAGAATGCCGTCCGCACCGGAAAAGCCGCTTTTAATCAAAGCTTCTTCGATCTGATCGAAAGCACCGCAAAATGTCAAAAATTGGGCTGAAGCCCCACTGAGGGTGCTTACGGCTTCAACCAATGCCTCAGAGTCTCGATCGATTCCTATTACAACTCCGGATGGCCCGATCAGGTCCGCGATTGCCCGTGAATGTCCGCCGCCGCCCACAGTTGCGTCTACATAGACCCCGCCCTGTTTGAGCTCAAGACCTTCGATCACCTCATCCAAAAGTACGGGCCGGTGATACTCGTCGGCCATTAGAATAAGGCCCAGGAGTACTTAAGCATTTAAGTAGCCCGTGATCGGCCCAACCAAACCGACTTGCTCTGCGGCAAGAGCAAGTTCCGCCTCGGACACCTTGCTGCTCTCGGAAACCCAAATGTCTTTGTTCCAAATTTCCAAGCGAGTGCTAACGCCGAGCACCATTGCCTGACTATCGGGTTTAATAGAGACATAGTCTCTTAATATCGACGGTATGGCGACCCTGCCCTGCGTGTCGATATTCATGCTCATTGACGCACCAGCCGAAAAATGGCGCTGCAGCTTAATGTTTCCCTGGTGAAGTAACGGAAGTCGTTTAAATACGTTGTCGAACTGCTCGATCCAATATTCTTCGGTCATGACCCAAAGACAAGCACCCATGCCTCTTGTAATGACAAAGTTTTTGCCAAGCTCTTCCCGAAAGACTGCGGGGATGATAACGCGTCCTTTTTCGTCAACGGAATGTTCATATCCTCCACTAAACAACCCAAATCCCCCACCATTCTACTACTTGTCACCACTTGATTATCATCATAACCCGATACCGCCCGTTTGTCAACGTTTTATGTGAAGGTATTTTTAACAGGTGGTTAACTACATGTTGGCAAGCAAACGTATGTTCGCAACTATATGTTGTAAACATCGTGGGCTAAAGAGGTGAGTCAACGAGGTCCACGACGCCTTATCGCTGCAATTGCAGGCGGCGTACGGATAAGCAGGCGAAGTGCTGAAACAAACAGGCCGCCGCTGGTGCGACAGCCTGCCGTTAACTACTTTAGTGGGAGTGCGCGACGTGTTCGGCGTGTTCAATCTCACGCCTTCGCATACGCATAACGAGAATTGGCTGCTGGTCGGCACACACGACTCTAGAAGTAAGACCTCTGGAAGAGACAATCTCCTTTAGCTTTGGCACCAGGTTGTACTCGATGAAGTCGGCGTAAAGCTCGTTGTAAAGCACGGTCGGAACCGATTCTGCCCATTTGACGCCAAACTCTCGGCCGCCGGCAGGATAGTAATAGATTGTCGGCCCGAGTCCGGTATTCCATTCGACGACAACTGTGGATGCACCGGATGATTTCCAGGTGTCTATCGTGTCACGAAACGTATCAAAATCAAATTTAGGTTGAGTAGCGAGTTTATGTTCCATAGTTTAAATGTTTCGAGAATGCACCGTATTATAGCGCGAATTGGTTAGGAATTCAAAAAATCGATGTTCGGTATGAGCAGGTTTACAACTCGTCGCCTGTAAAACAGTGTGTCAAAACTGGAGGATTTTAGCGCGAAAATGTCCTGAGTTTGCTCTTTTTTCAGATAGTTTTNNTTTTACATCGTCGTCTCGAATGCTTTTGACTACGTCGCCGACCTTGATTTTGTCGATCGGCTTTAGAGTGTCCGCGTTTGTTTGAATGTCAAATTCTCTGGATTTGCCCGTGGCGGACTGTGTTTTTTGCAACCATGCTAAGCGTAGCCGTATGGGTTGCCGCCGATGTCGTTTCCGGTCGCCTACCTGTCTACTATGAAATGCGGTGCGCCGGGCGGAAATCGCTTGTGGAATCTTCCGTTGCGAAGCTCACTGTGCTTCCTTTATTCGTTGTATGGCCTGGTAAAGGTCTCGGCGATTGATGCCCATTTCAACAGCGAGGCGTTTGATGAGGTCGT
>PLAD01000243.1 GCA_003134215.1 Armatimonadota bacterium | reverse complement strand
GTTTATGATGCTCGCAGCAATCACAGCAGCATTTCTGGCCGCCCTCTACGAAATGCGTCTCCCGGCCTGGCGCGGGCGAGTATACGATCGACGGATCTCCGAAGGCTATATCGGCATTGCCGTCCGCTGTGTTGACGCCAATTCGATGTCCAGCGCCGAGGCCGCCCTTCGCGAGTCAGGCGCTGTCGACATCACCAGAGACTCCCGGAGCTTCGATTGCTGACTTTGAGTCGATTCTCAATAATCTTGATTTTATTGTGGAGCGCCCTTGCGTCCGGCTGCGGAAATCAGATGTTCCGTCAACCATCTTACGAGCCGCTGGACACGCCTCGCGCTGCTTTGCCCGCTGAATCGATACCCGTCAATCCGAGCAAGGCTCCGACCGATGCTTCTGCGGTAGTTTCGCCGGCCTACGGAGATCAAGAAGCTGCTCGGGTAACTGCGCTGCCGAGCTCGTTTCCCGCACGGGAGCCAGATCTGCCTCCGGCCAATCTTTTCGACAATGCACGTAATATGCCGGCTCCGGCGGCAGTCAATCAACTGGTCAGTCCATATCCAATAAGCGACAGAAACCTGATATCGGCCGGAGACACACTTTTTCTGAATCGCTGCGTCCAGTGTCACAACGCCGGCGGTTACGGATATGGGGTGGTTGGGTCCTATCTGCTTCCTCATCCGCCGGACCTTGCGTCGGCCTTGGTCCAAAAAAACTCCGACGGGGCTATTTTTTGGCACATCACGATGGGGCAGGGGAAGATGCCTGGATTCAGACACTGGACAACCCCAACCGAGCGGTGGGCGCTGACAGCCTATGTTCGGAGCTTGAAGGGCGCAAACCCGGCNNCGAAAAGCTGCTGACCGATCATATTTCCGATACGTCCTCCGCGCCGTATCCGGTTTACGGAGAACCCGGGTTCGAGAACGGCCGGAACACTGCTCCGTTCAAAGTACTCGGGGGCGCGCCGCCGCCTTATGACAGCAGAGTTTACACCGACCGGTCTCAGCCTCATGAGCTGATTAACGCCGATCCTGAGTGAATGGAGAGAGGTTAGCCTGTGAAGTCGATCGAGCAAATTTGGGATTGGATGGACCGCCCCGACTCTGCCGCGCTGCATGCGCTCTGTTCCGGGACAGTGTGGATGTTCGTCGGGGTCACCCTCGGTATTACTATGTCGAACGAACTGACATCGCCGGATCTTTTCGCCGGCATACCTCAACTGGTTTTCAGTCGCCTACGACCCGCCCATGTCAACATGAACCTCTTCGGGTTTCTCGGCACCACATTCTATGGCGGCTGGTACTTCATCCTCCCGCGTCTCTGCCGCACGCCACTCCGTACAAACCGTGAGGCCAATCTTCTCATCGTTCTTTGGAATCTCGCGATTCTTGCCGGATCAATTTCTCTGGCAAACGGTGGAAACCAGGGCCATGAGTACGGCGAGTATCCATGGTATGTCAACTTTCCAGTAGAGATTGCGCTGATTTGGAATGCTTCCATCATCTTTCGCACCATTCTTGCTCGCGAGGTGCAAAAGATTTACGTCTCCATCTGGTACATCGGCGGCACCGTTCTTTGGATCTCCGTACTGTACTTTATCGGCCACGTCATGTGGCATCCGTTCACGACCTATCTTCCCGATGGTCAAATTGTCCATGCCGGTGCAACAATCGGGCTGGACGATGCAGTTTGGAACTGGTTTTACGGGCACAACGTCTTCGGACTGTATATCACTACCGGTGGAATCGCAATCGTTTACTACCTCGTCCCTAAGATCGCTAAGACCCCGCTCTATTCGCATGCTCTTTCGCTGATTGGTTTTTGGACCATTGCACTGCTCTATGCGCCGACAGGCCAGCATCATCTGCTGCTCGCGCCGATCCCTAACTGGCTGAAGATCTATGCGATTATCGGTTCGGTCGCGCTAATCGTACCGGTGTTTTCCTTCGTGACCAACATTTTTATGACCATGAGCGGCAAGTGGTCCAAAGCTATCGATATTGTCTCTTTACGTTTCGTCCTTACCGGTGTCTTCTTCTATCTTGCAGTCTCGTTCCAGGGTTCGATACAGTCCCTTATGACAGTCAATCGCTTTATTCACTACACGCAATGGGTCGTGGGGCATGCACACCTCGCACTGCTCGGCGCCTTTGGGTTTATTGCAGCGGGGACCGTTCTCTATATGATCCCGCAGATTGTCCGAAGGCCGCTCTGGAGCCGCAACCTTGCCGACGCACAGTATTGGCTTTTCCTGATCGGTTTGACCGGGTTCTTCTGGTCACTGACCGCTGCGGGGCTTGCTCAGGGCAGCGCGTGGATGCTCCTCGGACAGCAAGTGGTTCGCGCCTACCCGGTGGTAAAGCCTTATTTCCTGCTTCGATCCACCTTCGCAACATTGATCTATCTCGGCGTGATCTTCGAACTGATCAATATCTATATGACATTGACAACCACGAGGCTCGACAGAGCTTATTCTGATCGCTTGAATAAAGCAAAAAATCTGGAGGAGCTGATGCCTGCCGGGCTGGGGGCGAGCGAGCTATGAACATGAAAATGTCTCCGTTCGTCATCGGTGTCGGAGCGACCGCCGTTCTGGCGAGCGTTGTGATCGCCAATGTGCTCATGCCAGCGTGGCTCTTTCGTCCACAGCCCTCGCCGAACGCTGCTCCCTATACGGCGGAAGAACTGCGCGGGCGGGAACTCTACATCGAAAACGGCTGCCTCTACTGTCATTCGCAGGACACCGGCCCGCAAGACTGGGGCATGGGAAGCGGGCTTTCCGCTGAGCCCGGCGACTACGCCTACGATTCCCCGCATTTGATCGGGTCCGAACGAAATGGCCCCGACCTGATGCGCGAAGGCGGTTACCATACCGACGATTGGCACTGGGCGCACTTCGAAGACCCGCGCTATACCAGACCGCAGTCTTTTATGCCGTCCTTCAAGTTTATCCAGGGCAAAGATCGCGCAGCATTGATCGCTTACATGCAATGCCTCGGCGGAAAGGCAGGGCGAGCGCGCGCCGCCGAACAGGCTGCAGACAAGACGGTGCTGATCTCCTATTATAACAAAGGCGTCTCCGACAATGTCGCGTACTTAAATTCGACGCTCCCGGCGGAGTGGCTGACCATGCCGAACCCGGTCCCGGCCACGGTCGGCTCGATTGGGCGCGGCAAGGTCGTGTACGAAGCCTACTGCATCGGCTGTCATGGCGAGAATGGAGATGGGCGCGGTCCGGCTCGTCCTTATCTCAATCCGCCGCCGATGGACTTCACTCTTTTGCAGGCATCAGGAGCGACGCCTAACGGCTCGAACATCGGGCACTACGACTTCAAGAGCAATAAGGTTAGTGTCATCAACAACGGCGCGATCTATTTCGCGGTTCTCTATGGGCTTCCAGGCAGCGCAATGCCGCAGTTCAAAGGCCAGTTGGAGTCTGAAAAGATCTGGGATGTCGGCAACTATATCGGTTATACCTTCATGGGCTGGAAACTTGAGCCCTATACAGGCCGCTATGATGAGCTGACAAAGAGCCTTCCTGCCGTCGGCAAGCCAAGGCGCTCAGACTGTCATTTCGATGGAGCGCCGATGAATGTCTTCGATCGACTGGAACCAGGCTGAAGCCATCGTAATGTAGGCGCTCTCGGTCGGCATTCCATTTTCATTCAGACTCTCTGTTTTGACCTTTGCGTGCATCTTAATTCGGCGAATTGGGCGACCGGAACCTGCGAGGTTTTCGGTGAGCTCGCCTAAGAGAGTATTGAACTTCTTAACCTTGTGCTCCGCTTCGTAGCCGCGGTCCTGCAGCAGCTGCGAGATCAAGATGGTGCATTTCGGCGACTTCTGCCAGATCGTCTTAGCTAGCTTGTCAAGGCGGGCAACGGCAATACCGGCATCAGGTAATGTACGTAAATCCTCAGCTCCGCAGTACAACAGGATAACATCGGGCGTAAGGTCCATCGCTTCGTCCAGACGATCCTCGCGAAGATAAGGGAGAGTGGCCCTCGCCCAGCCTTCGTGGTGAGGATTCTTCATCTCGTAGGAGTTCTCAGATCTGCTGCCGACGAACTCGAAATCGATCTTCGATGCGAGCAAAAGCTCCTCCAGTGGAGCTCTAAATCCTCCGCTCGCACCTTCACCTAAAACTACGCTGTCGCCAAACGGAAGAATCCGCATCGATCTTACTCCTCAAACTGGACTAGTAATATCAGTATGCCACTTAAATGCACCGCCCGTGTACTCGATCGGTTGGTTTGGCGCGCTCGGGGTCACGGGTAAATGTACGGAACTCGGCAATGGATTTAAAAAGGAGTACAGAGGGAGCAAAGATATGGGCGAAAAGATCGGTGATACTGTCCTGGACAGCATAGAGTTCGCGAAGAAACAGTGTTCGGCGGCCGTAGATCAGACAAAGAAAGCGCTTGGCGGTATTGCCGGTGAGGTGACATCCATTGGCAAGGCAGTAGTGCAAAAGCAAAAGGGCAACCTCGCTGACGAGATCACCTACTTGAGCCGCGCTTTTCGAGCAGCAAGCGAAAGTCTTCCACGTTCGACTTCGACACGAGGCGAGGTTTTCGGCGAAAAGATCATCACCCGCGTCAATGATATCGCCGATACACTGCGCGATCGCGACATCGATCAACTGGTCGCGGATACGGTCTCCTTTGCCCGGTCGCGTCCTGTTGCCTATGTGCTTGGCGCTGTTGCGATCGGCTTTATCGCCTCTCGAATTCTCAGAGGCAGTTCGGCGCCAACTGCGTCATAAGGAAATTGGTTCATGATGTTGCAAATTATAATTGCTGTAGAAAAGCATCCGATAGCATCGGGAATTGCAGCGTTGCTATTTGGCGCATTTTTAGGCCTGGCGATTCCACAGGGTGAGGCCGAAAGCGAGTTCCTGTGCGGAACGAGAACGCGGCTGTTAGACCGTGCGAAGTCTGCCGCTGAATCGATCCAGCAACAGGCCCGGGATGCCGCACGGGAGATTGTCGACAACGTTCAGGAGCAGCGCAAGGCTGGACAGATCGGTTAACTGACTTGTCACGTTCGTCTAACGCATGTCTTCGGGATTGAGACCGTTTGCAAGGCAGAACTCGCGGTAGGCGAGGGGCGCAATTTCGGATGGTTTAATTTCGCTGCGGCCGCCCCAAAAGACATTGGTGTAGCTGACCGGAATCCCGACCGATTCCAGGTGCGCGTCGATCGCTGCCTTATGCGCTAGAACCAGGCTTTTGTCCATTCCGTGAGCGACGCCCATGACATTGACATTGTTGAACTCGGGGCCGCCTTCGCGCCAGTAGGCGTGTGTCATGATCGCGAATCGGCCAACCTGTCGGCCCGTTTCGATTTCACGTCCCTCCGGCACCGCCCAGTGAAACAGCGCGTTGTACCGGGTGGCTCTTACATTTCCCTGACTGGGTTTGACATGCTCGAGGAATGTCGAGAATCGGCCGATTACTCCTCGGTCGGAGAGCGATTTAGCGGTCTCCAGGAATGTAGCCGGCGGCACTTCGGCTTCGGCAGCCCGCTTCGTCCAAAGATCTTCAGCCACTTCCTCCGGGTTCAGTTCGCGTTTTAGCGCCACCAGCACTTGCCAATCGAGATCCGATAGCTTGACGATCTGCGTATCGACGACCTCAGCGAGTTCGTCAGCCTTGGAACCAGGCTCCATGCCGAGTCGACGCACATGTCCGACACCAAGGGCAAACAGCCGCTTAGCCGGCATCAAAAGAAATTTCTCAGCGCCAATCTTACTTTGCAGGAATTCGGCGTGCTTCTTAATCGAAAAGCCCTGAGGCACTTTGAGCGTTGTCCACAGCCGGTAGGACGAGCCGGGGGTATTGGCGTCGGTAGACCGTAGTACGACGTGCCCGGAAAACGGGTCCTGCTCAAAAAGATAATTGAACGCGCAATCCAGCTTGTCCACCGGTACTTGCCATGCGACCAAAGAGCCCACGGCAAGGTTCGTTGCCATCAGAGTTTGACGTACCCTCCTGATGGTCCCTGCTTCCAGCATCGCACGAATTCGGGACAGGACCGTATCGAGAGGAACATCTGATTTTTCGGCGATCAACCGAAACGGATTCGTATTAAAGCCGTCGATAAGGTCTTCGGAAACTGCCAGGATCTGGGCATTAATCGGGTCATCGATTTCAGTGGAAAATGTGAGTGATGGCATAGGCATATTGTACCATTGTAAGCCGGAGCGTGTTGAAGCGCAGCGTCCCCCATATGGCCGATTATCCGCAGTGATTTTTCTACGTGTCAATCCACGGCATCCGGCAGTCGTTTTCGAATCAGATCTATAAATGCGTGCATTGCGCCGCTTACATATTTGTCTTCTCGGTGGACTATGACAATCGACGGTTTGGACGGCTTTGGCGAATTGATCGGCAGCGCTACTAAAGCTCCCGCGGAAATCTCGTCCTTTACCGCCATGATCGGGAGCAGCGACACTCCTAGATGCGCTTCGATCATCTTCTTGATCGCCTCGACATTATCGAGTTCCATGGAAATATTCTGGCCCTGGCGTGACTGGCCGAGGAGTTGATCGACCGAACGGCGGAGGCTGGCGCCGCTTTGCATGAGAATCAGCGGAAGATCGGCGAATTCGTCCAGTTCGAGTGCCTTACGCTGCTCGGCGGCTCGTATCAGAGGGTGGTCGGCGTAGACAATCAGCGCAATCGTATATTCGGCGTCCTTGATGGATTTCAAACCTGAAGCAGTCGGCTCGTCCATTAACAGTCCGACATCGACTTCGTTATTCGATGTCATTTCGGCCACTCTGGTTGACGGGCCCGTAAGGACGCTGAGGTCCACTCCCGGGCGCTCGCGCCGGTATTGCTGCAGCAGCGGAGGAAGCAAGTACGCTGCCGCGGTGCTGCTCGACCCGACCGCCAGCTTACCGCCGGCGCCGGAGCGGACATCTTCCCGCGCATGCAGCGCCTCCGAATCCAGACGAAGCATTTCCTGCGCGTACTTCAACAGCAGCTGCCCTGCCGAAGTCAGTACTATCGAGCGGCCAAGCCTGTCAAAAAGGCGCGAATGCGTCTCCACTTCAAGGGCAGCGATCTGCCGAGTAACTGCAGACTGGGTCAACGACAGTTGGTCCGCCGCCCTTGTAAAGCTCCCCTCACGAGCGACACTGACTAGAGCGGCAAGCTGTCTTAATTCCATAAAAACCAACTATTCCATTTTGGAATGCTAATCATGATAAAGTTTCACTTGAATCATACCATGTTAACAAGTACAATACTATCCATTGGGAGATCAACGCCGATGGCTGAGTTATCGCGAACTTCAAAAGAACAATTTGACAAGCAAGCCGCCCACTACGACAGTGAATGGAACACATGGTCCGAACATACCCTCACCTGGTTGGTGAAAGCCGCAGCACCTAAACCGTCCGATTTTGTACTAGATGTAGCAACGGGAACCGGTTTTACGGCGAGAGCGCTCGCGGGACTAGTTTCGAGCGTTGTTGCAGCCGATGTCTCGACCGGGATGCTGGAGCAGGCAGCCAGCCTCTCTGCCGTCGCTGGAATCGAGAACATACAGTTCGTCGAGGCGCCGGCGGAGGAACTTCCTTTCGACGATTCCGTATTCGATATAGTTACCTGCCGTATCGCGGCTCACCATTTTGTCAGTATTGAGGACTTTGCTGCGGAGAGCTACCGTGTGCTTCAGCCGGGTGGGAGGCTGGTCATTGTAGATACGTCGGTTCCCGACAACGACTTTTTAGCCGCAATCTGGCAGAACGAGGTCGAGCGCCTGCGTGACCCTTCGCATGGTAAGAATTATACGGTTCGGGAATGGCGCAAAATATTGGGACGTCCCGGGTTTGAGATAGTCACTGCGGACGATACGGCGGGCGGCATACGTATTCCGTTGACGAGCTGGATTACTAAGGCTGGCTGTACGGAGGAGCAGGAAAAGGAAGTGCGCGCGAAATTCGCCGATGCTTCACAAAATATTCGTTCTCGATATTCGATAGAAACCGACGAAGCCGGGGAGACATGGTTCACGTGGTTGCGCGTCTCAATCCTGGCGGTTAAGCCGGCGTAATGCTTTCATCACTTTAAAGGAGGAACAGATGGGAAAGACAATGTTCGAAAAGATATGGGAAAACCATATCGTCCATGAGGAGGCCGGCAGTCCAACTCTGCTCTATATTGACCTGCATCTCGTGCATGAGGTGACCTCGCCGCAGGCGTTCGAAGGACTGCGACTTACCGGACGAAAAGTGCGGCGGCCCGACTTGACTGTCGCGACGATGGACCACAATGTCCCGACAACCGATCGGTCACTTCCAGTCGCCGATCCAATTTCGCGACGGCAGATGGAAGCCCTTTCCGAGAACTGCAAGGAATTCGGCGTCACTCTTTACGACATTAATAGCCGCCGCCAGGGAATCGTCCACGTCATCGGCCCTGAACTCGGCCTGACTCAGCCAGGTATGACCATTGTTTGCGGTGACAGCCACACCAGCACGCACGGTGCGTTTGGCACCCTCGCCTTCGGTATCGGCACCAGCGAAGTCGAGCATGTTTTGGCTACCCAGTGTGTCCCGCAGACACGACCAAAGACCATGGAAATCCGAGTCAACGGCAAGCTCGGCCTTGGAGTAACTGCAAAGGACGTTATCCTCGCGATCATCGGAAAAATCGGCACGGCCGGCGCCACCGGTTATGTGGTCGAATACACTGGCGAAGTCATCCGCTCCCTATCGATGGAAGGCCGTATGACAATTTGCAATATGTCGATTGAAGCAGGAGCTCGGGCAGGGTTGATCGCTCCAGACGAAACCACATTCGAGTATGTGAAAGGCCGGAACTTTGCGCCGAAAGGCGAAGACTGGGAAGCTGCGGTCAGAGAGTGGAGGAAGCTTCCTTCCGACGCTGATGCTGTTTTTGATACGCTTGTGGAACTTGACGGCTCCGCGATCGCGCCGCATGTCTCCTGGGGTACCAGTCCGGGTATGGTAGTTCCAATCAATGGAGAGGTGCCCGGGCCCGATGATTTCGAGTCGGAAGCCGACAAGAAGGCGGCCGTTCGAGCGCTGGAATATATGGGACTGACACCGCACACGCGATTGGCGGACGTTCCTCTGGATACCGTCTTTATCGGATCGTGTACCAATGGCCGGATCGAAGACCTTCGGGCCGCCGCATCGATCCTGCGCGGACGAAAAGTCAAGGATAATCTGCGTGCAATGGTGGTGCCAGGCTCCGGACTAGTGAAAATGCAGGCGGAAAAAGAGGGCCTTGATGTTATTTTCAAAGAATCCGGGTTCGAATGGCGCGAGGCCGGGTGTTCGATGTGTCTGGGAATGAACCCCGATATCCTTCAGCCTGAAGAGCGTTGCGCTTCGACATCGAATCGTAACTTCGAAGGCCGCCAGGGCAAAGGCGGACGTACCCATCTGGTGAGCCCGCAGATGGCTGCGGCCGCAGCAATTGTCGGCCATCTGGTCGACATCCGTGAATGGGAAGTGGAGTAAGACGAACAATGGAAAAATTTGAAACACTGACCGGGATTGCAGCTCCTCTGGACCGTCCCAATGTAGATACCGATCAGATCATACCGAAGCAGTTCTTGAAGAGAATTGAGCGGACTGGATTCGGTAAGTTCCTCTTCTACGACTGGAAGTACGAAGATGACGGCAAGACGCTCAATCCTGAATTCGAGCTGAATTCGCCGCAATATTCCGGCGCGACCATTCTCGTGGCCGGGAAGAACTTCGGCTGCGGCTCGTCGCGTGAGCACGCTCCATGGGCGCTGCTCGACTACGGCTTCAGAGTGATCATTGCTCCATCGTATGCCGATATATTCTTTAATAACTGCTTCCAGAACGGAATTCTACCGATCGTTCTTCCGGAAGACACTGTCTCAACCCTTCTCTCGAAGGCGAAGGCGCAAGGGTACAAGCTGACTGTCGACCTGGTAAATCAGACCATTACCGACTCCGAAGGCCTGTCGATACCGTTCAATGTCGACCCATTCCGCCGAAACTCGCTGCTTAAAGGCCTCGACGATATTGGCTTGAGTCTGCAGTATGAAGATGAGATCACGGCGTACGAGTCGCGACGACCGTCGTGGAAAACCGGTGCGGCTGGTGGAACCGCCGTCGCGTGAAGCTTCGCTTGACAGCATCGATCGTCGCGGCGCTGGCGTGTCTTTTAGGCTTGCCGGCGCCGCAACGCTGCCTCGCTCAGACGGGCGTTCGAGACGCGATCTTTCAGTCAGCGCTTCCCTTGTATGCCGACAATTCGCCGGCTCCCCTCGACCCGGAAATAACCAGCACCGGCGCATTTCCAGAGTGCACCTGGCAAAAAGTTGTCTACACAGGCAAGACCGACAGAGTGCCCGGCCTACTCTTTTTGCCGGCAGGCAGATCAAAGCCTGTAGCGTGCATCCTACTGCTCCATGGACTGGGCGGAAACAAGGAGCAGCTCATTCCTTTGGCCAGGTTTCTCGCATCGATTGGTTACGCTTCCTGGGCTATCGACGATGTTGGTTCCGGCGAACGCGCCTTACCCGGTCATTCCTTTCCGTCCTATAGTTCACTGGGAGATCTCACTGCCGGTGTGACCACGGAGACATCAACAACAATTGTCGATATGCGCCGTGGGCTCGACTATCTCGAAACACGGCCTGAAATTGACCACCGTAAGTTCGGGTTGATGGGCTTCTCGCTGGGAGCGCTGCTCGGTGGAATTCTTGGCGCGGTCGAACCCCGGCTAGACGCCGCGATTCTCGTCTCCGGCGGCGGTGATCTGGGGCAGATACTTGTTGGTGAAGCAAAGACCGATGTCGCATTTGGAAAAATTTACCAGTCTCTCCTGGAATCGGCTGATCCGAACACGTTGGAGCAGGGATTGGAGAATATCGACCCAATCAACTTTGTGGGACATATCTCCCCGCGCCCTTTACTGATGGAACACGGAAGGCTGGATAAGATCATTCCTGCAGACACTGCCGAGGCCCTTTTCGATGCGGCTCGCCAACCGAAAGTCATCGACTGGTACCCTGATGCCGGTCACATACCGCCGCCGCTGGAACTCTATCCGTCGATATCGATATTCCTCGATAAGTATCTTCCTCTGCCGGGACGCTGAATTCTGGAGGTTTCGGTAACACGGACAGCGAATTGTGTGTTGAGCTCTACAAATGCCAGCTGTGATCCGCAAAGTTAATCGCTCCGGAATTTCTACCGTTCCAGATCCCCGAAAGTTAAGCACGTACGACCGAACGAAAGAAATCGGATTTCATCCGTATTTTCGGGGCGGTATTTCACGTTGGATCTGGCGGTTCTTCATGTACAGGATCACTCTTCCCGGACGGTGGTTCTTAAGCCTCACATTATTGTTGTTTCTCGATGTCTCCTTGTTTTTAGATTGGCACATTGCGGTCCCCTTTATATACGCCGCGGTCATGTGGGTGGTAGCTTGGCTCGTTGCCATGATCTATCCTCCGAAGGTCCGCCTTAATGCCGATCTTCCAACGCGAGTTGCCGTAGGAGCGTCGGCCCCTGTCAGTCTGCGTCTAAAGTCGATCAGCAAGTCGCCAATGGTAGAAATTACCGTCCTGCCAATGCGCTTGCCTCCATTTATCGATGTTGTGCCTGAAGAAGGAGTCAAGATTCAGGAGCTGCTTCCAAATGACGAAGCGACTGTGTCGCTGACGTTAATTTGCCGCAAGCGCGGTCTCTACATATTGAAGGGGTACCGTGTTGAAACAGCCTATCCAACCGGTCTGCTGCGTGCCTATAGTTCAATCTGGCAGAGCGCCAAGCTGCTGGTCTATCCTACTTTTCAGCCGCTTTCCCATATCACGCTGCCGGCAGGCAGTCGATATCATCCCGGCGGCGTCGCCCTGGCATCGAAAATCGGCGACTCAATGGAGTATATCGGCAACCGTGAATACCGCGAAGGAGACAATGTTCGCGATATCGATTGGAGAGCAACCGCAAGACTGACCAAGCCAATTGTACGTGAGTATCGGGAAGAATATTTCTACCGAGTCGGAGTGATCCAGGATACGTTTTTGGGTGACAACCGGTCCTCGCACGCAGCCGACTTCGAGCGGTCGATCTCCATCTGCGCCGCTGTTAGCGACTATATGTCTCGCGAAGAGTACATCGTCGATCTCTTTGCCGCAGGACCGAACCTTTACCATCTCACCGCTGGGCGAAGTCTTGCCTTTCAAGACCAGATGCTGGATATCCTTGCTTGTTTGGAGCCGGCGGCGCTCGAGCCGTTCCAGATTATCGAGCCGGAACTGATGGAGAATCTCTCAAAGCTGACCATCGTTATCTGTATTCTGCTCGATTGGGATCCCGTCCGCAGAAATTTTGTAGATCGGATACGCCGCATATCGGATGTTAAGGTAATTGTTGTCAGAGACGCAAACTGCACGCTTGATCCTGCATTCGACGCGGATTCACTGTCGATTTCAGTGATCGATCGTAAGACTTTCGAAGCGGGAGCTCCTGTACTTTGACAACCCCCTCCGCCTATCGGTTTCGATGTCCGCTTATCTTTGCGGTTACTGGACTGCTTGCAATCGGCATGATCTGGATCAATAGCGGACGGACTATCATTGGGCTGCTGCTCGCCGTTACCTTCATTCTTCCGTACATGGTTCGCTACCGACTACCCGCGTCCGGAGCAATTATCTGGGCGCTCCGCTTCATCGTTTACCTGCTTATCTTTCAACTGACTAAAGTCTCTGGAAATGTCTATACGGACCTGATTGACCCAAGCACTATTGTGGTCGTCGGTTACCTTGCGGCAGGAGAAATGGTACTGCAGTGCTGGCGAAGCCGGCCAACCGGAAAGCCGCCTGGATTGTCGCTTATCCTCTTCGCCGGCGTCGCCTATGTCGGCGGCTGTTTCAACTACGATTCGAGTTTAGACCTCTTAGTCTTTTGGCTCACTCCCGCGTTCTTCTTGCTCCTGAGCCTATCCTGGCGCCGTATCGAAGCTCAGACTCTTTATGATCCTCTTAGCAGATGGGCGAAAGGCGTCTACATCGTGACGCTCGCGGTCATCGCACTACTTGGCTTTGGTCTCAACTATCTCATTTCTGACAACCGGACGCTATTTACGTCTATTGCGCAAGGTTTGCTTAATTCGCAGACGCCGCGTGACACGTCAGGCATGGACGAGCAGCCTGAGCTTGGATCAACGTTCGGTTTGCAAGGATCGTCTGAGCGTGTTCTTCTCGTCCGTGGTTCGCTGCCCGATCCCCATCTGCGTGGTGCGTCGTTCGACTATTACAAGTCACGAACTTGGGGTCCGATGACTAATTATAGGACGTTCATTCCATGTCCGGCCGTTCTTGGAGTTCCGTCAACTTTGGACACCGTCGTGCACATCCTGAAGCTCGGCTACGCTTCCGGTTTTATCTACTATCCCCTGGATGCCGCGTCCCTTGACCTTGACCAGCAAGAAAATCTGCAGTGGTCGCCGAACAATGCAGGTCCCATCAGGTCCAACTCGCTGGGCCGGTCCTCATACTCGTTTACCGAATCGAGCACAAACGGAGACTTTACTGACCGCCCAATTGTGTCGTCTGCTCTTGCTCGAGATCTCGTTGTCCCCTCTCAGATTGATCCTGCCGTGATCACACTTACGCGAAAGATTACACGTGGAAAGAGCACTGCGCTTGCCAAAATTCAGGCGATCTGCGCAGATCTCGACTCAAAGCACGGCTACAGTTTGACTTATACCGCCGGGAACGGCGACCCGGTCTCCGGCTTCATCCTCGGAGACAAGCCGGCGCATTGCGAATACTTTGCATCCGCTGCAGTCATCATGCTGCGTTGCGCCGATATACCTGCTCGCTACGTCATCGGCTACTATGCACATGAGCAGGATGACGACGGCAACATTGTGGTGCGGCAGCGTGATGCCCATGCCTGGGCGGAGGCCTTTGTTCAGGGAGGCTGGATTACCGTCGACGCCACCCCCGCCGGCGGCCGTCCGGATAAGCTGTACAGCGCGCCCACGCGATGGGATGAGTTCGTCGACGATATTGAGGACCGGATTCAGTTGCTCCAGGATGAGGCGTCGGAAATCGGACCGGGCAAGATTTTTGCCGGCGCTGTATTCTTAATTGGAATTTACTTACTGGCAAGGATACTTATCAAGGAGTTGGCTGGCCGTGGAGCACGCGCAAAGGCGTCCGGAAAAGCTCGTCAAAGTGTCCCGGACTGTGGTCAGCGTTTTATCAAGCTGCTTGAGAAGCGTCGAATTGACATTCCGCCAGGTAAAACCTGGCAGGAGTTTTTTGAAGACTCCAGAGATGTTCCGCTAAAGCGCGATACAGTACTGAAATTCGTCGTCGAATACAATGCTTACCGGTTTGGCGGAGGGAATATGGAAGAACTGAATGAACTGCTGGACGAGCTGGAGCGATATGAGCCAATGAAAGCAAACGTATGACAATGGAGTTCAACGAAACCGCCGGTTTGATCGAAAAGAACCTGGAGACCGTCATTAAAGGTAAAGGGGAGAGCATTCGACTGATCCTGATTTCCCTCTTCTCCGGAGGTCACACTCTGCTTGAAGATTCTCCCGGAACCGGAAAGACAACTCTTGCGAAGTCGCTTGCCCGCAGTATCGGCGGTATTTTCCATCGTATCCAGTTCACACCCGACTTGCTGCCTGCCGATATTACAGGCAGTACCTTTTACAATCAGAAAGATGGAGCATTCACCTTTCGTGAAGGGCCGGTCTTCGCAAATGTCGTCCTTGCCGACGAAATCAACCGGACATCGCCGCGCACACAGTCTGCGCTGTTGGAAGTGATGAGCGAAAACCAGATCACGATCGACGGTGACAGGCGCGAGCTCCCGCAGCCATTCTTCGTGGTCGCGACACAGAACCCCGGCGACTACCATGGCACCTATCCGCTGCCCGAGGCGCAGCTCGACAGATTCGCTGTCAAGGTGAAGCTGGGCTACCCAGATTTTGACAACGAAGTCGACATCCTCTACTCCCAGAATGACGTTCACCCCTTTGAGACCCTCGGTCCGGTGATCTCGTGCCGTCAGATCATCGAGCTACAGGAAGCCGTTCGCAAAGTAGCATTTGATAGGTCGGTCGCTGAATATCTGGTCCGCCTCGTCGAAGCAAGCCGCACCGACGAGCGCCTCAGACTGGGTGTCTCTCCGCGGGGATCGTTAACACTCTACAGAACCAGTCAGGCCCGCGCTAAATTGCTCGGCCGCAGCTTTGTCCTGCCGGACGACATCCACTCTCTTGCCGTCCCGGTTCTCGCGCACCGAATAATGCTCGACACCAAAGCCAAATACAGCGGCATATCGAACGAAGACATCATTAAGTCAATCCTCGACAAGGTTCCTGTTCCGCGTTAGTCATTTAATTGTCAAGCAGCCCCAATCGTCTAAATGATCTTCCCCAAACAGCATTTCTTGTACTTCCGGCCTGAACCGCAGGGGCAGGGGGCATTGCGGCCGGCGGTCTTCCAGTGCAGGTCTATCTTCTTCCGGGCGAGCTCATCGGCTATCGCCCGGTCGTGCAGTTTGACCATTTGCATGATATCGGCGGGGGCTCGGCGGGCTCGCAGAAGTTCAGCCATCGCCCGCATATAGGGAAGGGTATGGGTGAAGAACTTCTTATAGGAAGGGCACAGATAGCTCAGGCCTTCTTCGCCGTCGGGCGTGACAGTAAACCTGTGCTTTGGGCAGTCGCCGTTGCAGGCAAACCGAACTTCGCATTCCCGGCAATACTTGGGCAGTGTGTCACGTTTGTCATTGCCGAAACGGAACTGCTGCGGCGAGTTGACCAGGTCATCCAGCGGCGTTTCCTTGATATTGCCCAGCTTATACTTGGGATAGACGTAATGGTCGCAGGAGTACAGATCGCCATTGTGTTCGATCGCGAGGGACGCCCCGCAGGTCTCTTCGAAAATACACAGGCCCGCCCGCCCTTGCACCATCTGGCTCAATGCTATATCGAAGATCTGCACGAAGATATTACCGACATCCTCTCGAACCCATCGCTCGAAAATCGTTGTCAAAAACGTGCCGAACTCAACGGCGCCGACACTCCACTGCGTGACGCGGTCCGAGCCGGTCATCTCCCGCTCCGGCGGCAGGGCGCGGTCGAGTCCGAGCGCTCG
>PLAD01000110.1 GCA_003134215.1 Armatimonadota bacterium | reverse complement strand
ATGCAGTGCTATAAGGCGCCGTACGTGCCAGGTTGGGACAATCACGGACTGCCAATCGAGACGGCGGTCACCAAAGAGTTTCGCGAAAAAAAGGTCATCCCCAGTTCCATCGAGCTGCGCAAGAGGTGCCGTGAGTATGCCGCGGAGTGGGTCGGAAAGCAGAAAGAACAGTTTCGACGGTTAGGTGTTCGAGGCGACTGGAACCATCCGTATCTTACAATGTCGAACACGTTTGAAGCTTCAATCCTCGACACTTTTCGTGAACTGGTCGCCGGCGGTTTCGTCTATCGCGGAGTTAAACCGGTACATTGGTGTGTCACCGACCAAACTGCACTCGCTGACGCTGAAATCGAATATGCCGATCGCACCGACTCTTCAATTTTCGTCCGCTTCCCGTTGGAAACCGACCCTTCCGGAACATTCAGCGGACTTCCTGCAGAGTCGATATCCGTGCTTATCTGGACAACTACTCCGTGGACTATCCCCGCAAATGTCGCCGTCGCAGTTCACCCGAAATTTGACTATTCAATCGTCCGATTAGGCGAGACTTTCGTGTTGCTTGCCACAGAACGTATTGAAGCGGTAATGTCTCGTGTCGGCCAGGTCGAATACACAATCGTCAAATCCTTAAAAGGGATTAATCTCTCCGGACTCGTTTTTAAGAATCCTTTATTCGAACGCAATTCTCCTATCGTTTTCGCCGATTACGTTACTCTTGACGAAGGCACGGGAGTGGTCCATACCGCCCCTGGACATGGACGAGAAGACTTCATCACGGGTCAAAAAAACGGGCTTCCGATATTGTCGCCGGTCGATAATTCAGGACGATTTACCGTCGATGCGGGTGACGACTTAGCGGGTCTGACTATATGGCAAGGCAACGACGCCGTAATAGACGCCCTTCGCGCGAGTGGTGCGCTGCTTGGTGTTGAAAAGATCGTCCACTCGTATCCCCACTGCTGGCGCTGCCATAATCCAGTCATTTTTCGTGCGACGGCGCAGTGGTTTATGAATATCGATCACAATGGGCATCGCGAAAAGTGCCTGGAAGAAATCGAAAAAGTACGTTGGTATCCCGAAGAGAGCATCAACCGTATAAGGGCGATGGTCGCCGGCCGGCCTGACTGGTGCCTTTCGCGGCAGCGGGCGTGGGGTGTCGGCATTCCAGTGTTTTATTGCGATGGCTGCGGCAAGGAAGTACTTGACCCGGATGTTATCGCTTTTGTCCGTGATCTCGTCGCCGAGCATTCGTCCGATGTATGGTTCGAGCGTGATGCCACTGGTCTTTTGCCGGAAGGATACAACTGTAAATCTTGCGGAGCTTCCAGTTTCACCAAGGAGAGTGATATCTTCGACGTCTGGTTCGACAGCGGAGCGACAAACCGGGCAGTTCTTGCAAGTGGAGAGTGGAAAGACCTCAGCTGGCCGGCGGATGTGTACTTGGAGGGTGGAGACCAACACCGTGGATGGTTTAATTCCTCGCTAATGCTCGCGGTCGCCACCAAAGGTCATGCTCCTTTCAGGGAAGTGGTGACCCACGGATGGACGGTCGATGAACTTGGCAAGGCAATGCATAAGTCCGCCGGAAATGCGGTAGCGCCGTCGAAGATCACGGATAAGTTCGGGGCCGATGTACTTCGCCTCTGGGTTGGATCAACCGACTACTTTGCCGATGTTCGACTGGGCGACAGCATCGTCGATCAGGTTGCTGGAACCTACCGTCAGCTTCGAAACACATTGCGATTTGCACTCACGAATTTGTTTGACTTTAGTATCGACGATAATGAAGTGCCTTACGATGAGCTTTTCGAGATTGACAAATACGCACTGTATCGATTGATGCTGTTGATCGATGAAGCCGCGGCAGCTTATGAGGTCCACGAGTTTCATCGGGTTACTCAGGCAACCAAACAGTTTTGCGCGACCGATATGAGTTCATTCTATCTCGACGTCATTAAGGATCGACTTTATGCTGACGGAGCCTCATCTCGGTCGCGCCGTGCAGCGCAGACCGTACTTTTTGAAGTGGTTTCCGTGCTCACACGCTTGCTTTCACCGATCATATCGTTCACGGCGGAAGAAACCTGGCAGGCATTCCAGATGCCTAACAAGCCGTTAAGTGTCGAACTGGCGTCGTTTCCGTCAGCGAAGATTCAATTCGTTAAACCTGAACTCGGCAAGATCTGGCAACAGATACTCGATGTACGCGACGAAGTTAATAGGGCCATCGAAAATGCTAGAAAAGATAAGCTAATCGTCAAGCCGCTCGAAGCTCACGTAGACCTGACTGTTGATGCGGCAACATTCGAACTACTAACTCCGTACAAGAACCAACTAAACGCTGTATTTCTTGTCTCTGAGGTTTCGCTTGACTATCATAACGGGGAACGATCTATCAGTGTAACTAGAGCTGACGGCGTGAAGTGCGCTCGTTGCTGGCTGGTAAAAAAAGATGTGGCTGAGACCACGATGCTTTGCGGGCGATGTACCGACGTATTGCAGATGTGATCCGGTAAGAGAAAGAATTAAATGGATATAGAAAAACAAAAAGCAGCGCTTACATCTGTGAAGGTGGACGTTACGTCGAATATACTCAGTCTCAAATCAGGCCTTGAAAGCTACTCAAATACTGATGACAGTGGTTCAGAATCGGATGTTCCAACTGATAATGCCGATGTCGCCAGCGCCCTGTTCGAACGTGAACGAAACGAGAGTATGTTACTGGAGTTCGAAGGCAGGCTCGAAGAGGTTGAGCGGGCATTAGAAAAGATCTCTGAAGGCACGTATGGCATATGCGACAGAGACGGTAAAAAGATTACTCCTGAACGCCTGATCGCGATCCCTGAGGCAACTCTCTGTATAGACTGCCAGGCTCTGGAAGAAGGTCTCTGAGACTTTATGCGCCGTGCTCCGTTTCTCCTGCTTGCTGCCATAGTTTTGCTGGCCGACCAGTTCACCAAGTACTGGATCGTCCATTCGCTTGAAACGGATTCTAGCCGCGAGTTGATACCACGCGTACTTTACTTCACCCGCACCACAAACTCGGGGGCGGCGTTTGGTGTTTTTCCGCATGCAACATATTTATTGGCATTGACCGCATTGATAGCGGCTCTTGGGATTGGTATCTACGCGTGGCGGCAATATTGGCCCCTTCCGTGGTCGTGTGGAATGGGACTAGCGCTGCCATTAGGCGGCGCGTTAGGGAACTTTATCGATCGGGTTCGCCTCGGATATGTTATCGACTTCATCGAAGTACACATCGGGAATTATGTTTGGCCAATATTCAATGTTGCCGACAGCTGCATCTGTATTGGAGTAGGAACTCTCGTGGCTCTTGCAGTCAAGTCGCAGTCGCAGACGACCGAACGTCAGAAAGAAGTAGGTTCAATACCGTCATGAGCCAAACAGTCCAAATTGGCGAAGATGAAACAAACATCAGGCTGGATGTTTTTCTTACCGAACGTCTGCACGATCTTTCACGGTCGCACGTTCAGAAGCTGATTGGCACCCATTCGATACGGATAAACGGCGTACCGGTCAAAGCTAACTATAAAACACGGTTAGGGGACCTGATCGAGATCGAAGTGCCAGGGGCAAAACCGCTGACGAAGGCGCTCCCTGAAGATATCCCTTTAGACGTTATCTATGAAGACTCGGACCTTATTGTCGTTAATAAGGCCAAGGGAATGGTTGCTCATCCGGCTCCAGGCGCAGAAACCGGTACCCTGGTCAATGCACTTTTAGCACATTGCAATGATTTGTCGGGAATTGGAGGCATCCTTCGTCCCGGAATTGTACATCGTCTGGACAAGGACACATCTGGACTGCTTGTAGTTGCTAAGAACGACAATGCGCACGTGAGTCTGGCAAGGCAGATTAAGGAAAGAACGGCAACCCGGAAATACCAGTCGCTTCTCTGGGGTAGGATTCCGTTTAAGCACGCCGTAATTGACGCGCCGATCGCTAGGCACCCTACTGATCGCAAGCGGATGACAGTCTATGACGATTTAGAGACGACAATACGCAATCCGCGGCGCGACGCCGATATTAGGCTTCCTCGAAGTATGGCTCAGATGGATGCCGTCGAGATAGATGAAATTACAGAAGCGGACGATTTTGGAAGCGAGATGCTGAAAGCGCAAACTGCCCGCGGCGGCCGTATGGCGGTCACCGAGATCAGACTGCTGGAGCACCTTGGAATATTTTCGTGGATTGAAGCGATTTTGCAGACTGGGCGAACACATCAGATACGAGTGCACACCGCCTTCGCGGGCTATCCGGTTGTCGGCGACAAAGTATACGGCGGAAGCCGACGCGTATCAGCAGAAGAGATGCGCGGACCTGCCCTTGGAATACTGAACGATAAGCTTAACAACCTGCACGGTCAGGTTCTTCACGCCTACTCTCTGGCTTTCAACCACCCTAAAACGAATAAGCGGCTGCAGTTTCATGCGGACCCGCCGACCGAAATAGGGGAGTTGGTGGATTACCTACGGCGGCTGGAAGAAAACTAACAGGTATCCTGCCTGCGGTGCCAACGGCTCTTCGACCTCGGTTTATTTTCGGTCGTCTGCTGCGAGGCATTAAGGGGCAAGAGTTTTACTCCTGTTTTTGCGCATCGGAGAAGTCGCTGGCTTCGGCGCTCGCCCCAACGGGTGTCGCGTGTTTCGTCTGTATTGCGTCTAATCAATATAGTGTTCCTTGACGGACTATTAAATCTTCCATAAATCGTCCCATCACTATTCTATCACGGCAAATAGGGCGCGTCAATACACAGCAATCCCTACCGTCAGCGTATGTCGGCGTAAAGTGTACTGTGTTGCCGACACTGGTCTATAATAAAATATGAACTCAGTTAAAAGAGGATGCTACACTGTCCTGACTTGGGGCTGCCAGATGAACGAGGACGACTCTGCTCAAATGGCGAGCCTCCTCGAAGCGGATGGATACGAAGAGTCTAGTATTGACGATGCGGATGTCATTCTATTAAACACCTGCTCCGTTCGAGCGAAGCCTGAACATAAGGTGTACTCCAAACTTGGAGAGTTGCGAGAGATGAAACTCGCCCATCCTGAAAAGGTAATTGGAGTCTGCGGCTGCATGGCGCAAAAGGAATCGACAAATATTCTGCGACGCGCACCCCATGTTGACCTGATAGTTGGTACCGGGCAGATCGACCGCATTCCGGCGTTGGTTGAGCGGGTGAGGCAGGAAAGAATGGCCGTGGTGGAAACCGGACTTCCCGATCGCAGGAACAAATCCGACAAAAGTACGCCGCTGCGGGCGGATCATGTCGGGGCGCCGAAGCTTAAGTCATTCGTTTCAGTCATGTATGGTTGTGATAAGTTCTGCACTTTCTGCATCGTTCCGATAACTCGCGGAAAAGAGCGCAGCCGTCCCGCTGATGAGATCGTTTTAGAAGTTGAGCGGCTGGCGTCGCGCGGCACTAAAGAAGTGACGCTTCTTGGTCAGACGGTTAACTCTTACGGCAAGTTTCTGGAAGAGCCGTGTTCATTTTCGAAACTACTGCATCGCCTGAATGCAATCGAGGGAATCGAACGGATTCGGTTCACGTCGCCCTATCCCAAAGACTTCACTGACGATGTTATAGAAGCGATCGCTGACTTACCAAAAGTGTGCCCTCAAGTTCATATGCCGGTCCAGGTGGGGGATGACGAGTTGCTGGCGAGGATGCACCGAGGATACACTTTGGAGCAATATCATACTGTCGTTTCGAAACTTCGGTGCAGCGTTCCCGGCCTCGCATTGACTACCGATATTATGCTTGGTTTTCCTGGTGAGACCGATCAGCAGTTTCAAAACACGCTCGAGTTTATGCGTGAAGTGTNNTCGATTCCGCGTTTATGTTTGCTTACTCACCACGTGAGGGTACTAAAGCTGCAGTGATGGACAATCAAATACCGCATCACATCAAGATTGAGCGCTTAGAACAGTTGATAGCACTGCAGAATGAGATAACACTGCAGATAAATCGCAGCCAATTAGGTCTTACATTTCCTGTCTTTGTCGAAGGTCGCAGCAGCAAAGACAGTGGAAAGTGGACGGGTTTGACGCCTCACGGAAAGACAGTTAATTTTCCCGCGGATCGCGATCTTTACGGAGACGTAGTAACAGTAAGATCTGTTGAAGCTCATTTATGGGGCTTCATTGGAGATATTGAAAAAGTTCGAAGTGAGCGTGGATTGGTTCTTCAGATGGCACATTAGAGCGCTCGCCGGAAGGTGAAATGAAAACTGAGAGTGATATTCTACAGGAGCATGAGAACTTACTCGGCCCCAGAAAAAGTCCTCCAGGACTTGTTGCGATTGTTTTAGTCTTAATTGTCTGCTTATTAGCGGGATTCGTTGTCCTCGGGCGATTATTGACTGCGAGACCCGGGGAAAAATCAGCGCAACAGTCAACGACTCCGATTCAGGTGATTACGAATATAACCCAGGTAGCATTCGATCCCAGAGCCGGGTTTGCTGGCAAGAACTGCATTACGGTTCTCGTTATGGGAATTGACGATAATTGGACTGACACTAATATCCTCTATACGAAACACGCTCGAACTGATACTCTCTTCCTCCTCACTCTTAACCTCGCAAATCAAACTGCCTCGATGCTCTCTATTCCACGTGACAGTTACGTTCCGATTGCAGGAACTAGTCACAGCGATAAGATCAATTCAGCGTACGCCACCGGTGGTCCCTTTCGGACGGAAGCAACGTTCGCCAACTTGACCGGAGTTTTTCCAGATTACTTCTTAGTACTGAATATCGATGCTACCAAGAGACTGGTAACCGCATTGGGCGGCGTCGATTTAAACGTCGAACACCAGATGGACTACGATGACAACTGGGGCCATCTGCATGTTCATTTGAAGCCAGGCTTTCAGCATTTGGACGGCGACGAGGCGCTAGAGTTTGTCAGGTATCGTCACGGCAACTACGGGCTAGCGCCTGAAGACGGTGATCCAAGGCGTATCTATCGACAGCAGGTTCTGATGCACGCGATGATCGGTAAAGCGAAGACGCTTGGGGCGGCTGTCCACAGTGAACAACTTGTAGATACGGCGATGTCATGTGTCGACACCAATTTATCTCGAACACAGATCGCAGATCTTGCCCGGATTTTTCAGGGATTTCAACCTAAGAATCTCATGACTGCAGAATTAATAGGTTCAGATGCCAGGGGGTCTGACGGCGCATGGCTTGTCGTTCTCGATCCGGTTCAGATACGAGCCTACGTCGACTGGATGATCAAAGGCAATGAATTCGCTGTGCACGGCCTCGTGCCTGTCGTAGTCGATGCCCCCGGGACAAATCGCTCTGCGGCGGACATTGCTCTCAAGCGCCTGAAAAGCGCCGGGTTTGCTAATACAGCAAGCTATTTGAAGGGGACGAGCAGCGGCCAATGCACTATTTTAGATACCGGCGTGGACGACCGGCAAGCTGCTTATGAAGTAGCATCCGCGCTTGGATTGAGTAAGAATTGTGTTCAGCGAAAACCCGCTCAACCGGACAAGCATGGCTGGACGCCTCCAGCGAAAATCATTGTGACACTGGCGGTGGAGTCCAGCTCAGCGGCCTCGGAATCTTAGAGTATTTCGTTAGCCTTTTCGAATTGCTTGAGGGCGTTTCGGACAGGTATAATTAAAAGCATGCTTCACACCTCTCTTTATCACGTCCACAAAGAATTAGGTGCGAAGATGATCAGTTTCGGCGACTGGGAAATGCCACGAGATTATAGCACCGGGACCGCATCGGAAGTAAAATCCTGCAGGACCGGATCAGGGTTGTTCGACGTTTCGCACATGGGAGAATTCCGTGTCTGCGGCAGTGAAGCACTTGATTTAGTTCAGCAATTAACAACTAATGATGCCTCTCGTCTAACTCCTGGAAAAGCGCAATATTCACTTTTACTTAACGAAGAAGGTGGAGTGAAAGACGATGTCATTGTCTATTGCGACTCCGTAGATGATTTTCTGATCGTTGTGAACGCCGGCTGCAAGGATAAAGATTGGGATTGGTTTAATCTTCACGCCAAAGCTTTTCGAGTTCGCCTTACCGACGAATCCTCGGCCACGTCATTGGTGGCGATTCAGGGGCCTGATGCTGTTTCCATCGTTGAGTCAATGGCCGACGCATCGGTGAAATCACTAAAGCGATTTCACTTTTCAACAACTATGGTCGCCGGTGTCCCTTGTACAGTTTCCCGCACCGGCTACACAGGCGAAGATGGCTTCGAGCTCTTTTGTTGTTGGGAAGACGCTCTTACGATTTGGTATCGCTTAATCGAAAAGGGTGCTGTCCCTTGCGGACTTGCGGCAAGGGATGTCCTACGTCAGGAGGCCGCATACCCACTTTACGGGCACGAACTTAATGAACATGAGTCGCCGCTCGGCCTCGGACTAGGGTGGGCTATAAAGAGTTCCAAAGTCGACTTTATTGGCCGCGACGATCTAGTCAAACGCTCGCAGGATGGGTTGCGCGAGCGACTAGTCGGATTGATTCCAACAATACCCAACGCAATTCCCCGAGAAGGACACTTGGATTTTGCTGATGGCCGAGATGAGCCGATCGGGCGCGTTACGAGCGGGACCTTGTCGCCTACTATTGGTTCAGGTATTGCATTAGCTCGAATTGGAGCTGGCTTTGCCGAACCGGGACTTGAGTTGTCGATAGCCATCCGCGGAAGAGTCGTCACCGCTATTGTTCGTGACTTGCCGTTTTATCGAGGATTGGATGAGGCGTCTAAGAAATAGACTCGTGCGGCCAAGGCCACATACGATACGTCGAAAGAAGGATTGGATATGCCCGAGACATCAGAGCAGCTTTATTTTACGAATAGCCACGAGTGGTTAAAAGTTTCGGGTGAGTTTGCCTTTGTCGGTATAACACAGCACGCGCAGGAAGAGCTTGGCGATGTCGCATTCGTCCAATTACCGGAACCAGGCAGAGTTTTGCAAAGCGGCGAAACGTTCGGCGAAATCGAAAGTATCAAAGCAGTTTCTGAGCTTTATGCGCCGGTGAAGGGCGAAGTCATCGAAGCGAACGAGAAGCTTCTGACCGCTCCTGAGCTGGTAAATAATGATCCGCTCGGTGAGGGCTGGCTGATTAAGATCCGCGTTTTATCCCTTGACGGTTTAGACCAATTGTTGAGCGGGTCTGAATACGACAGCTTAGTAAAGGAACTGTAGACGATTGGCTTACATTCCTAACACTCCGGCCGATCAGGCCGAGATGCTGGAAGCAATTGGTCTCAATTCAATTGACGACCTTTTCGCACCAATTCCTCAGCATCTACAGCTAAAATCGGAGCTCAATATTCCGTCGTCGCTAGATCAGATTTCACTGACTAGGCACTACATCGAGCTTGCAAAGAAAAATGCTGGGGCAGAAGACTATACGTGCTTTTTAGGGGCCGGAGTGTACGATCACTATGTTCCTCCCACCGTCGGTGCAATTCTTTCGCGTGGTGAGTTCTTAACATCCTACACTCCCTATCAGCCGGAGGTTTCTCAGGGCGTACTTCAAAGCATCTACGAGTTTCAAACACTTATAGCTGAGCTGTTCGCAATGGACCTGGCGAACGCGTCGATGTACGATTGTGCATCCGGCCTGGCTGAAGCTGCAGCAATGGCTTCGTATATAACTGAGCGCCGTGAAATTCTCGCGGCCGACACAATCAATCCGGCCCATCTCGATGTCTTGCGCACCTATCTGAACCATGGCCCGTATGAGCTGCACCTATTACCGTCACAAGACGGCCGTATTCAGTCGGAAACTCTGAAAGATGCATTGTCCAGCACGACGGCCGCCGTTTTGATTCAGCATCCTAACTTCTATGGCGGCATCGAGGACATGTTTTCACTGTCTGATTTAGCGCATGCAAATGGTTCGTTGTTCGTCGCTTCCGTAGATCCTTTATCGCTGGGCCTACTCTCGCCGCCGGGAGACTATGACGCAGATATCGCTGTTGGTGAAGGGCAGGCTCTGGGATGTCCGATGGGATTCGGGGGGCCAATGCTCGGCCTATTTACTTGTAAATCGCAGTATATTCGGCGCTTGCCTGGCCGAATAGTCGGAGCTACCACAGATATTGATGGTAAAAAAGCCTACGTTATGACACTTCGTACGCGTGAACAAGATATACGGCGAGAGACCGCGACGTCGAATATTTGCACAAACGTCGCGCTGTATGCTCTGGCGGCGGCGGTGCATCTTGCGACCCTCGGAAAAACCGGAGTCGAGCAAGTCGCATCCCTGTCATTTCAAAAGGCACACTATATGGCGTCGCAGATTGATAGCCTGCCAGGATACCGGTTGACTTTTCCAGAGATGCCGTTCTTCAAAGAATTTCTAATCGACTGCTCGTCGTCGCCGGAGCAAATCAATCAGCGGCTGTTGAAGGATAAAATCCTTGGCGGCTATGTTGCGGAAGGTAACAGAATGCTGATCGCGGTTACTGAGCAGCGAAGTCGAAAACAAATCGATGATTTCGTCAAGATACTTTCCGAATTTTAGAACTTATGCGACAAGAACCTGAAGCCCTATTATTTGAACTGAGTAAGCCCGGCCGTCGCGGTGTCGAATTTCCTTGTTGCGATGTTCCGGAGAGCAACCCCTTTGACTCGATCGATCCGAAACTCCTTCGGCATTCGACTACGTTGCCTGAACTCGCCGAACCGGCTGTTATTCGTCACTTTACACGCCTTTCACAAAGAAACTACTCAATCGATTCCGGCTTTTACCCGCTGGGATCTTGTACCATGAAGTACAACCCGCGACTACATGAAGATGCTGCACGCCTGTCTGGATTCGCCAGGCTCCATCCATATGCGCCGACGCAGCTCGCGCAAGGGGCGCTTCAGGTAATTTACGAAATGCAGTATATCCTTTCGGAAATCGCCGGGATGGACGCCTGCACGCTTCAGCCGGCTGCCGGTGCCCATGGCGAGCTGCTCGGGCTGATGTTGATAAAAGCGTTTCATCAGAATCGTGGAAACGGCCATACGAAAACCACGATTCTGGTGCCTGAAGCGGCGCACGGCACAAATCCCGCTTCGGCGGCTAGGTGTGGTTATAAGACGGTATCCGTCCAATCGGATGCTCGTGGGCGAGTCGACGTGGCGCATTTACGTACGGTTCTTGACGAGTCCTGTGCCGGCTTAATGCTGACCAATCCAAATACCCTCGGTCTGTTCGAATACTCAATCAACGAAATCTCCGAACTTGTTCACGAAACAGGAGGCCTAATGTATTGCGACGGCGCGAACATGAACGCCCTCGTTGGACGGGCTCGTCCCGGAGATATGGGCTTCGATGTAATGCATTTTAACCTCCACAAGACCTTTTCTTCGCCGCATGGGGGTGGGGGGCCTGGCTCCGGTCCAGTTGCTGTCAAGAAGGCTTTGGAACCGTTTCTCCCAGTTCCAATGGTCATAAAATTGGCCGACGACAGTTTCGCATTCGATTCAAATCGGCCATTTTCTATCGGCAAAATCCATTCGTACTATGGTTCTTTCATGGCTTTTCTGCGAGCGTATCTTTTCATCCTCTACTATGGTAAGGAAAACCTGGCTCAGATCGCCGAGAATGCGGTCCTCAATGCGAACTATGTTCGTGTCGCATTGCAGCCCTATATCGATTCTGCGTACGACGAAATTTGTATGCACGAATGCGTCATGTCTGCAAAAAGGCAGAAGCGACATAATGGTATCAGGGCTATCGACATTGCTAAGCGGTTAATGGACTATGGATACCATCCACCGACGGTATACTTTCCGCTCATTGCTCCAGAGGCACTAATGATTGAGCCGACTGAAACCGAGAGTAAGGAGACACTTGACGAATTTATTTCGGCTATGCGATCTATAATGTTGGAAGCGGCCGAACAGCCTGAACTTCTCAGGAACGCTCCAACTGTCACCCCGGTACGACGGCTGGATGAGAAAAATGCGTCAAAAGATGTGCGGTGGATTTGCGGTCCTAATTGCGAAACGGTATGAGCGAGACATGGCGCTGGCTGCAGATCCCGCCGGGTAAAGTGGACGACCGTCATAATATGGCGTTAGACGAAGCTATTCTGGAATCGTTTATTGTTGGCGCGTGCCATCAAACTGTTCGCCCGTATTTGTGGATTAAGCCGTGCGTAACATTAGGCAAAAATCAAGATGCCGAAGAGGCTAGGGGCTCCTACCCTGGCTCAACCCTAATCAGGCGCCCTACCGGCGGGATGGCTGTCCAACATGGAGACGATCTTACCTTAAGTGTTATTGCTTCTGAAAAGGGCTTGCGGGATCAGTCGTCGAAACATGGAATATTAGCTTCGTATTACAAGATTTTGTCTGGGGTTCTGGACACGATTCACAGCTACGATGTTCCTGCTGAAAGTGGTATATCGAAGTATGGACGTCGTACAGTTGATTGCTTTAAGTCCCTCGGTAAATGCGATGTTGTCGATCTGAGGACGGGTCAAAAGATCGTTGGTTGCGCGCAGCTTAGGACGCGAGGTGCGCTGCTGCAGCAGATGTCATTACGACCTCATGAGCGGTATCATATATATAGCCCGGAGTTTTTGATGAACTTGAAGCGGAACCTCGGAAATCAATTAGACGTTGGTCAATGGGAGGACGCTTTCGCTTCCACCTCAACAGAATGTTCTCGCAGTGCTTTGCTTGCAGGTTCGTAGAATAAGGAGACGATAATGGCACGAAAAATTCTGACGTGCGACGATGAGAAAAACATCGTTCGCTTAATCCAGGTGAATTTGGAGCGTCATGGTTACGAAGTCGTAACAGCTTACAACGGACGAGAATGCCTTGAGAAAGTCGAAAGCGAAAAGCCTGACCTCATCCTTCTTGATCTTATGATGCCGGAGATGTCGGGTTTTGAGGTCTTGGAAACTCTTAAGAGCAATCCAGAAACTGCCAATATTCCCGTAATTATGCTGACGGCTCGTACGCAGGATAAGGACGTCTTGCGCGGATGGCAAGGCGGCGTAGAATGCTACCTGACCAAGCCGTTTAATCCTATCGAGCTTATAACATTTATCAAACGAATTTTTGCGATAGAAGATAACGCAGTTCCAGAAAAGCGTTACGATCTTTCCGCGGAAGCTTAAAACTATGGAACGATCAGGCCATTTGCAGGTCCAGCCTCAAGTCATAATCGCATTCTCCACGGCGGCGGCGATCACCGCTGCAGCAGTTGCCGTAAGTCTCCAACTGGCCTTAAGACGCCGTGTGGCATCCGGGCCGCAAGATATTCTTGAGCGTTGCAAACAATCGATCAAGAATATCGAAAAGGATCTCGAAGGCCTTTCCTAGCTATCATCTGGGCGTACAATCCCCTGTACGCTCGTTAACGTCTCCTCTATATTCCGATAATGTATATTATGTAATATGTAATATGCATGCGTCCATTAGGGCTGTATGGTCAGTTAACTAAACGCACGTGAAAATACATGACTGCGCCTTAGTCGGCCGGTATGACGTTTGTATCGTACTTTTTTTGGTTTTCCGCAAGTTTATGACAAATATTAACCTGAGTTTTGCTGCCTTAACAGCCGAAGATAAGTCTGTAACAATCGGTAGCCAGCCGAGTTTAGTAAGTGCGCTTACGGGGGTCCAGTCAACTTTGTCAAAGAAAATTTTAATTACAGACGACGCGCTATTCATGCGCGTTATTCTTAGAAACTTTCTCGTAAGCAACGGCTACGAGATCGTCGCCGAGGCTTCTAACGGTCGCGAGGCAGTTGAGAAGTATGCTTCGTGTAAACCAGATCTTGTGTTCATGGATATAACAATGCCGGAGATGGATGGTATCGCTGCGACTCGTGCCATCAAACAGCACGATCCAGCAGCCAACGTAATCATGTGTACTGCAATGGGCCAGAAAAACATGGTTATGGAAGCTATCCAGGCCGGAGCCAAAGATTTCATTGTCAAACCGTTCAATCAAGACCGTGTTCTTGAGAGCATTCAAAAAGTAATAGGTTAATGAGGATAAAAATACGATGAAAGCAGAATACATTAACCCATTCGTTCAGGCATCGTTTTCGGTCCTCGAAATGGTGCTTGGCAACCGCCCATCCCAAGGCGCTCTGGCAGTGCAACCAAGTACCTTTGCGAGCGAACAGTGCAACGTCGTCTGTGGGATTACAGGTCAGGTTCAAGGGCAGGTTATTTATGGAATGTCCCTGATGACGGCAGACAAAATTGCCAGCACCATGCTTGGACAGTCGATCAAGACTTTCGATGCCCTCGCGGCAAGCGCTCTTGGTGAACTTGGCAACATGATCAGCGGAAACGCCATGCAGATGCTATCGGAACTTGGCTGGGAATGCGATATAACGCCTCCCACAGTTATGCGTGGGTCGAACGTAAAGATTACGACGATTGCTGTTCCCGCTATCGTAATTCCGCTAAAGCTCGAGCAAGGCGATCTCTTCATAACAGTTGGTCTGCAGGGACGCAAATAACATTGCCGAAAGGCAGTTAGACAGCCTATCCGACGAGTGCTGCACTCCCAAGGCCGGCTGCCGGCTTAAGCGTCAATTCGGTTGTGATATCAAAATTGAAACACCAAGCCTGATAGGCCTTTAGAGACAGATTACTCATAGAAGAGTCACTCGTCGAAATACATTGACATCAATTGAGGAGATAAACAGATGACTTCCGCACTTATTGAGAAACCGCAGTCCGAGAACACGGCTGTTTTGGAACGCCAGGTCGTTGCCCTTCATCTTGGCGAAGAGACGTATGGTGTCGATATTGCGTCTATCCACAGCGTACTCACGCCGCAGCCGATAACAGTTGTGCCGAACGTTCCTCATTTCGTCAAGGGCGTAATGAACCTGCGTGGAACTATTGTTCCAGTGTTAGACTTGCGGTCTCGCTTCGGTCTACCGCCCCTGGATGCCGCTAAGCAAAAGTCGTCTCGGATCGCGATCGTCGATGCAGATGGTCTCACCGCTGGATTAATTGTGGATGCGGTATCCGAGGTGTTGAAATTATCTTCCGATTCGATTGAACCACCATCTGCGCTTCTTGGCTCTGGAGATCTCCGCTGCATCACTGGAATTGGCAGAGTCGAAAGCAACAAGTCGAGCAAATCAGGAGACAAGACCACCGAAGTTCGTCTGATCCTGTTGCTGGATATCGTGGAAACTTTATCGTCAATCTCAGCTCTTTCAATTAGAGAAGCTTAAGATGTTGCCTTCGCAAATCCGAGTGATGGTGGTAGACGATTCGTCGTTCATGAGAAAAATACTAACCGACATTTTGTCGCGGGACCCAGGTATTTGCGTCGTCGGACAAGGACGCGACGGGGCAGACGCCCTGGTCAAATTAGAGTTATTAAAACCTGATGTAATTACGCTCGATATCGAAATGCCAAATCTCGATGGGTTTGGCGCCCTGAAAGAGATTCTTAATCGCCGCCCTACCCCTGTGGTAATGCTTTCATCGCTTACGCAGGAAGGCGCCGAGGCGACGATGCGATGTTTGGAACTAGGAGCGGTCGACTTCATCGGCAAGCCTTCCGGGTCAATCTCTTTAGATATTGAGAAGATCGCCGGAGAAATAATCAGCAAAGTTAAATCTGCTGCTGGGGCAAGAGTCCATACTAAGCAGCAAATGCACATTCAATCTCCTCAGGCTTATCACAAACCTGGCGGACACGAAAAAATATCTGTATTAGCAATTGGCTCGTCGACTGGCGGCCCCCGTGCATTGCAGCAGGTGGTTCCGATGCTACCCGCGGATTTGGGCATTCCGATAGTGATTGTTCAGCATATGCCGGCCGGATTCACTGCATCACTGGCGCAGCGACTTGAAAAATCGTCAGGCTTTATCGTCAGAGAAGCAGTGGACGGCGACCGCCTGAAAGCTGGTGTAATTTTGGTGGCCCCAGGTGGGTCACACCTCGTGTTCGACAACGGCGGAGTTGCCCGACTCACTAATGAGCCGCCTATTCACGGCGTTCGACCTGCCGTCGACGTAACCATGTTGTCTCTTCTCCGTGTCTACGGACCGCACTTGCTGGCTGTTCTACTCACCGGAATGGGCAAGGATGGAGCACGAGCTCTGAAACAAGTTACAGATGCCGGAGGACTGACATTCGGTGAAGATGAATCGACATGTGTCGTCTTCGGGATGCCTAAAGCGGCATTCGACCTCGGTGGTGTTTCTTGCCTCTTGCCGTTATCGCAAATCGCGCCTGCGATAACTCGTGCATGTCGTGCAGTGCACGCGGCTGTTTGAATGTGAAATTAAAATGACTAATTCGGATATGTCTCAATATTTAGACGTCTTCCTAGACGAAGGCCGTGAGCAGCTTGCGCTACTTGAAGCGAACTTCTTGAACATGGAGCGTGGTAACCACTCTGCCGAGATGCTGCAAATACTGTTCAGAGCCGCGCATACGCTTAAAGGATCGAGCCGAGCCATGGGCTTCCTTGCGGTTGGCGACTTGACGCATGAGATGGAGAATATTCTCGATGACCTGAGAAATTCCAAACTCGAAGTCAGCACGCCGATTGTCAACGTGTTGCTTGACTGCCTTGATTCGCTTGGAGCATTGATCGACGGAATTGCCTCATCGGGTTCTGATACCGATGTCCCCAATACGGATATACCGACTCTTGTTAGTCGATTGAGCGCGCTGCGTACCGGTTCTCAGCCAATAGTTACGGCGCCTGTTGAAGCTGTCGATGAAACTCTTAACTGTGATACTTCCTTTCCTTTGGAAGAACATCAGCAAGCCGCTGTTGATGCCGCGGTCGACTCTGGATTTACCGTTTTTCAAGTTTCAATTACTCTTTCGGCAGATTGTTTAATGAAATCAGTTCGGGCGTGGATGGCTTTCGGAGCTCTTGAGTCTATCGGATCGCTACTAGCTTCTGATCCGTCCGAAGATAAGCTCGAGGCCGAAGAGTTTGACCAGACATTCCGCTTTCTCTTTGCTACGAATTCTACGGTAGAAATCATTAAATCGGCGCTCTCGAATGTGTCCGAAGTCGACAACTGTGACATCCGTGTGATCGCCGCGCCGATTGTAAACGGCGATGCGGAAGTGGTTCTAGAACGAGCGCCCACTCCCGAGGCAGTGCCCACAGAACCGTTAATAAAGGAATCTATAGTCAAGGCAGCAGCGGTAAAGCCAGAAGCAGTGGAAACAGCTGATAAGGACAAAGCTCCCAGCGCTGGTAAGGCCGTCACAGCTACACAAACGATTCGTGTTGAGGTTTCCAGACTCGATACGCTGCTAAATCTAGTAGGAGAGTTGGTCATCGAGCGCGCTCAGGTCCACCAGATCTGCGTTGAGCTGCACAATCGCTATCCACGTGATGAGGAAGCGACACAGCTGCTTGAAACCACTCATCGAATTGCGCGAGTGACGGCTGAGCTTCAGGATCAGATCATGAAGACTCGAATGTTGCCAATTGACGGCGTTTTTCAGCGCATGCCGCGAATGGTTCGGGATCTGGCTCAAAAGACCGAAAAGGATATTAGGTTTGAAATGTCCGGCGGCGAGACAGAGCTTGACCGAACCGTTCTCGAGTCTCTCGGTGATCCGCTGATACATCTCTTGCGGAACTCCGTAGACCACGGTATAGAATCTGCTGCAGACCGTATTGCCGCAGGGAAGCCTGCACAGGGCCTCGTTACTCTATCGGCTAGACATGAAGAAAATCGCATCGTCATTCAAATTACTGATGACGGTAAAGGCATGGATCCTAATCGTCTGAAAGAGTCGGCGATCAAAAAGGGACTCATAAGCGAATCTTCCTCTTCAACAATGAGTGACAGGGATGCCCTCAACCTCATTTTCTACTCCGGCTTCTCAACTGCCGCTGTACTGTCGGATATTTCCGGCCGAGGAGTTGGAATGGACATCGTGAAGTCCAACCTCGAGAAAATCGGCGGTCGAATCGTTGTCGAAAGCTGGCCCGGCAAAGGAAGTCAATTCACTGTTCATCTGCCGATGACGCTGGCTATCGTCCGCGCCATTCTGGTTCAATCCAATGGAGGGACGTACGCCCTTCCACTTGGAAATGTGGTTGAGATGCTGCGCCTCGGGAGTGCTGAGGGCGAAATTGAGCAGAAGACCTTGGGAAGCCTTCCCATCATTAATTTGCGCGGTCATACCATCCCGCTTGCCAATCTTGCCGATCTTTTGGCGACCAGGCCGGTCGCGACTGTACCAGAAGACATTCAAGAGGAAGCCTGCGTGGTCGTCATTGGCCTTGGAGAACGACAGATTGGTATTTGTGTCGACGAGCTCATCGGAGAGCAGGAAGTTGTTATTAAATCAATGGGAACGCTCTTGGGCGATATTCCCGGACTTTCTGGAGCGACTATTCTTGGCGACGGCAAGGTAGCGTTGATCGTCGACGTAACGAAAGCATCTGATCGTATTAAATCAGTGGAATGGAGCAAGAGTGATACAACCGTCGTTAGTTAATCAATTGTCTGCTGGAACATCTGCGGCTGTTTTGCCGGGACTATCTGCTCCGTTTGGAGAAGTTGATTTCGCAGCGTTTCAGAAGCGGGTAGAGTTAAGCACACGAATTCTTTTGAGCGAGTATAAATCTGACCAAATGCGTCGCCGAATAGCGACGCTAGCTGAAAAGAGCGGATGCAAGTCGTTCGTGGAATATGCGAGGATTATTGAGCAGGACTCCACAGCATTATCGGCATTTCTAGACCGGATGACCATTAATGTTACCGAGCTAATGCGTAATCCCGATCGCTTTGACGAACTGGCTAAATTTGCGCTGCCTGAGTTAATGGCTCGCCGCAAGGGAACTCCGATCTCGGTTTGGAGCGCCGGCTGTTCATACGGGGCGGAAGCGTATACGGTAGCTATGCTTTTGCATGAGCTCGATCCGACAGTACAACATAAGGTTAAAGGCACCGATCTTGACCTCGCCATATTGGCGAAGGCCGATCGCCCAACGTTCACGCCAGCAGATATGCTGAACGTGTCACCGGCTCGTCGCGAAACTCATTTCCACGAGTTATGCGGGAGCTATCAGCCAAAAATGCATCTTAAGTCCCGGGTTCGCTTCAGTCAGCACGACTTGCTTGCCCACCCCTACCCTAATGCAGAATATGATCTGGTTCTGTGCCGTAATGTTGTCATCTACTTTACTGATGACGCCAAGGACAGAATTTATCGAGGGCTGTTTCAGTCTTTGAAGCCCGGGGGCATCTTGTTCGTCGGCGGAACCGAACGGATCGCCGACCATAGAGGCATTGGGTTTGAAAGTCTACGCCCATTCTTCTACCGTAAACCACTGTAACGGCGTAATCTGGGCTCTTCTGGCCCGCTGAAACTGTAGTTTCAGCGGGCGTTTCCCTAACGAAGCAGATTCTATCTTAGGGATTCTGCAGTTTATGCACCGATCTGCAGCTAAAGAAGTTAGCTGCCATACCGATACTGTTAATTATCCGAGTCGCTTTTAATCGCTTCGCGGACCTAACGCTTTGCTGGATTGATGGTTAGAAATACCGAGTTAAGTACAATGATTAAATGGATCTTAAACCTTAAAATTGCCCAGAAATTAACCCTGGGCTTTGGCACCTGTATCGCATTTGCAGCGCTAATCGCCGTAGTCTCAATTGCACAGATGTCTCAGATATACACTGTGACAAGCAGCATCGTGTCAGACTCGCTCAAAGGCGAAGAAGCGCTGGGACAGTTTCAGGCGGCCGCTGAGCACTACCGACAGTTAGAGTACCGTATCGGACTCGAACAGACAGTGGCTGAAATGGACGCGACTCAAGTTCTGCTCGATAAAACGAAAGCCAGCGCTCTCGCCGCTCTGGCTGATTACCAAAAGACAATCACAGATCCACAAGATACACAGAACCTTCAATCGGTACAATCGGATTGGGCTAGCTACATTGCCCTTGATCCGCAGTACGTCGCACTTGCCCACACGGACAACAGTGTAGGATGCTCATCGATGCTTCGCGGCTCGATGGCATCGAAGTTTAGTGACTTGGACCAGGATTTGAAGACAATGGCGGATTGGAAAAACCAGAACGCCGTCGACTTCACTCAAAAAGCGGCTGAAGCGTTTAAGTCCGGCTGTCTGGTTGTTCTTACAATACTGTTTGCAGCAGTAGTTGTCGGCGTGCTTCTTGGATTGTTGATTACCGGATACCTGAGGAAAGCAGTGACTCGACTTTCCGACAAAATAGAAAGTCTTAACCGTATCTGTATCACTAATCTTTCAAACGCAGTGGCTGCCTTAGAGCGCGGTGACCTTACTGTGAAGATTCTCACTGGCTCGACTCCGATCNNGTCGACGGACGAGCTGGGCGCGGCTGGACGAACGTTTAACGACATTTTGGCAACGGTACAGCAGACAGTGGGATCGTTTAATGTGTCTCAAACCGCCCTTTCTAAGATGTTCGTCGAACTGCAAGCGACGGCGAGGCAGGTCGAGTCGGCGGCAACGTCATTGGCCGGTACTTCCCAGCAGATTGGGGCATCCACTGACGAGATCACCGCAACTATGCAGGAAGTTTCTCAAGCATCCGATCAGTCTGCTCGCGGCGCTGATGAAGTTGCTAAAGGCAGCAGCGCTCAGGCCGCCTCGATCAGCGAAGGCGCCGACCTGGTCAAGCAGCTGGCAGAATCTGTGCGCGGAGTAGCTGCTGATTCTGAGACTGCCGAACAGGCCGCTCAGACGGCCAAAAAAACAGCTCAGTCCGGCGTCACTTCCGTGAAAGACACCGTGACCGGGATGCATTCCATTCAACGTACAATTGCGACGTCTGCGGAGGTTATTCAGACGCTTGGCGACTCGTCTAAACAGATCGGAACAATTGTTCAGACAATCGAAGAAATAGCAGATCAAACGAACTTGCTTGCCCTGAACGCTGCTATCGAAGCAGCAAGGGCGGGCGATGCGGGACGTGGCTTTGCAGTTGTCGCCGACGAGGTTCGGAAGCTCGCCGAGCGGTCCAGAGGCGCAACGGAAGAGATCGGCGGCTTGATTGAGACGGTTCAAACACAAACAGCACGTGCGGTCGCTGCGATGGAAGGCGGAGTAAAGGAAGTCGCGGCAAATACCATACTTGCTGAGCGCGCTGGAGACACTCTTACTCAGATTCAAACTGCGGTTGATCTGGTTACCGACAAAGTTCACAGCATTTACCTTGTCTCGGGCGAAATGAAGCTGGCTAGCGACGATGTCTCCAGATCGATCTCGGATGTTGCCGCTGTCATCGAAGAAAGCAGCGCGGCTGCAGAAGAAATGTCGGCTTCCGCCGAACAGGTCTCCGCCTCAGTTGCCACGGTTGCCGCAACGACGAACCAGCAGTCTTCGGCGGTTGAGTCACTCGTGACCTCGGCTTCGGAGTTGTCATCAGTGGCTTCCGCACTGTCGGAGTTGATCTCTCAGTTCAAGGTGGACACAACTGACGAGTACACTGCTCCAGTCAAGTTGGCTATGTTGAACGAAGATGAATCGCCCAGACGCCGAGCTGCCTAGGGCTCAGTTTCATTGTCAGCAAGATACGACACCCGTGCTATTCAGTACGGGTGTTTTTTACGTCGATTCCCTAAGAATTACTGTGCAGGCCAACAATCCGGCTCGGAATGCACGTGATCTAATTCATGTCAATTGTATCCGTAATCTAGAGAACTTTAAGGACCGATACTACTACTTAACTGGGTTGCATTTACATGCTAACTGCGCTCAAGTCACGCGTTTGTAAACAACACAGAAAAAGGTCAGTTAGAAAAAATGACAAAATGGATTGTAAACCTTAAAATAGCACAAAAGCTATCGTTGGGATTTGGAACGTGCCTAACCCTAGCGTTAGTCATTGCCGGCGCGTCTATAACACAGATGGCTCAAATGAATGAAGTAACCCACAGCATCGTGTCTGACTCTCTGAAGGGCGAAGAAGCGCTCGGGAAATTTCAGACAGCTGCAGAATGCTTTCGGAAATTCCAATATCGTTTTGGTCTGGAGCGAACGAACATTGCATTGGATATAACTCAAGGATTGCTTGACAAAACTGAGTCCGAAGCAAACGATGATCTGTCCAATTACCAAAAGACCGTCTCCGATCCGCAGGATAGTCAAAATCTGCAAGCCGTCCAAACTGCTTGGGCTGAATACCTGACGTACGATCAGCCATATACCGCATTGGCGCGTAAGAATGATGATGCAGGTACCGGTGCAATGATGCTCGGCCCAATGAAGGCCTCCTTTGATCAAGTGGAACAAAGTTCCCAGACAATGGCCGACTGGAAACATCAGCGTGCTATTGCGTCAGCCCAAAAGGCAGACCAAGTATTTAAGACATCCTGTATCTTCGTTTTCGGAATCCTGGCTGCGGGGTTCGTATTAGCGGGCCTACTGGGCTCCTTCATCGTCCGCTCAATGACGAAGGCGATTGCAGAGATAGTTGAAAAGATCGAAACGCTCAATAAGATCTGTGTCACCAATCTCGCAAAAGCCGTGACCGCGCTGGAGAACGGCGACCTGACGGTAAATATTGTTACCGGATCAACGCCGCTTAACATTGAATCCCACGATGAAATCGGTCAGCTCGGCAAAACTTTCAACAGTATGCTTGAGACTGTCGTGACTACGATCGGATCGTTCGGAAAATCTCAGGCAGCGCTATCTCGAATGTTTGTCGAGCTGCAGGCGACCGCGAGACAGGTAGAAACGGCTGCGACATCGCTGGCCGGAACTTCCCAGCAGATCGGCGCTTCTACTGACGAGATCACCGCGACAATGCAGGAAGTGTCACAAGCATCCGATCAGTCGGCTCGGGGCGCCGACGAAGTAGCAAAGGGCAGCAGCGCTCAGGCAGCATCGATCAGCGAAGGCGCTGACCTGGTCAAGCAGCTAGCAGCGTCAGTCCGCAGCGTCGCCTCCGATTCCGAAACTGCTGAACAGGTTGCTCAGACAGCTCGTACAACCGCTCTGTCAGGTGTGACATCTGTCAAAGACACGGTGACAGGTATGCATTCCATTCAACGGACAATTGCCGCGTCTGCGGAAGTCATTCAGACTTTGGGTGACTCGTCGAAGCAGATTGGGACTATTGTTCAAACGATCGAAGAAATTGCCGACCAAACGAACCTGCTTGCGCTCAACGCCGCGATTGAAGCGGCAAGGGCCGGCGATGCGGGGCGTGGATTTGCCGTTGTCGCCGATGAGGTTCGGAAGCTTGCCGAACGATCTAGAGGCGCCACCGAAGAGATCGGTGGGCTTATCGAGAAGGTTCAAACCCAAACAGCACGTGCGGTTGCTGCGATGGAAGGCGGAGTGAAGGAAGTCACGGCAAATACTATTATCGCTGAGCGCGCCGGCGACACCCTCACCCAAATCCAAACGGCTGTCGATCAAGTTACCGACAAAGTACATAGCATCTTCCTCTCGGCAGGCGAAATGAAGCTTGCCAGTGACGATGTCTCCCGATCGATCTCAGACGTGGCCGCTGTCATTGAGGAAAGCAGTGCGGCTGCGGAAGAAATGTCTGCTTCTGCCGAGCAGGTCTCAGCTTCCGTTGCCACAGTAGCTGCTACGACCAACCAGCAGTCTTCTGCCGTCGAATCACTTGTGACATCTGCATCGGAGCTGTCTTCTGTTGCAGCCACCCTGTCGGAGATGATCTCGCGGTTCAAAGTGAATGCATCCGACAGCTACGCTGCTCCAACCAAGCTAAATGTCTCACGGGAAAACTCGGCCCCGCGCCGTAAAGCCGCGTAGTGCAAGACGCAAGGCGCCTTCAAAGGAAAACACCCGTCTCGCAATGAGCGGGTGTTTACTGTCAGTGCTTGCTCAGACCGTATTCTATAGACTGGACAAGCGCAATCCACGAAGCTTCGATCACGTTTGTCGAAACGCCGACAGTAGACCAGGAGTCTCTGACATAGCCGCGTTCCGCATCGAGAGATTTACTTTCTACTATCGTTCTTACTCGCGCGGCCGTGCCGCCGGCCTGATTGATGACGCGTACCTTAAAGTCGGTGAGTAGTACGTTTGCAAGGTGTGGATAGTACCTGTAGAGTGCCTTGCGCAGCGCTCCATCGAGCGCATTCACCGGACCGTCGCCTTCTGAAACAGCAAGTTCTTCTTTTCCGTTTACTTCTATTTTGATCGTCGCCTCTGTTATAGGTTCTGCGTCGTCTCCACGCTTTTCAACAATCACACGATAGCCCTTGAGTATAAAAAGAGGCTGATAATCACCGGTGCATTTTTTGATAAGAAGGTCGAACGACGCCTCAGCGCCTTCGAACGAATAACCTTCGTTCTCCATTTCGGTCACTGTCCGCAATATCGCCTTCGTTGCAGGACTGCTCTTGTCGAGGATCAGTCCTTTAGCATGTGCCTTTTCAAGGATCGTGGCCGATCCGCTGAGCTCGGAGACCAGGATACGCCGTTCGTTGCCTACAAGCGATGGATCGAGATGCTCGTAGGTCTTTGGGTGCTTTCTTATCGCGTCAACATGCAATCCGCCTTTATGCGCGTACGCTGAACGACCAACGTACGCGGCGTTGTTTCTGGGCGAAACGTTGCTGACCTCGTCGAGATACGCACTGAGTTCAGAAAGTCCAGCAATGGCGCCGGGCTTCAATATATCAAAGCCAAGCTTTATTCCAAGAGCAGGAATGATGCTTGTTAAATTTGCATTTCCCGTCCGTTCACCGTACCCGTTGATCGTCCCCTGCACATGGCAAGCGCCGGCTTGAACAGCGACCAAAGCGTTGGCGACACCGCACTCGCTGTCATTGTGCGTGTGTATTCCGATATTGACATTTGGAAATGCTCGCTTCACTTCTTCCACAATCGAGATGATCCTCGACGGCAGGGTACCGCCATTGGTATCACAGAGTACGCAGCAATCGGCCCCGGCTTCAACTGCGGCCCGGATGCAGGAGATCGTATAGCCCGGATTCGCTTCGTAGCCATCGAAGAAGTGCTCTGCATCGTAGAACACCTTTCTATCGTGCTTTTTGAAATAGGCCGATGTATCTGCGATCATACGAAGGTTTTCATCAAGATCGATTCGGAGGGCTTCCAGAACTTGAAAGTCCCATGACTTACCGACAAAGGTGATCACCGGTGTATCAGCGAGGAGAAGCTCGTTGACCATCGGGTCCAGTTCGACTTTCTGGCTCGGTCGCCTGGTCGATCCGAACGCCGTTAGCTTCGCGTTTACAAGCTGCTGCTGTCTCATCTGCTTGTAAAATTCAATGTCTTTGGGATTGCTGCCCGGCCAGCCACCCTCAATATAGTCCACCCCAAATGAGTCGAGTTTGAGAGCGATACGGATCTTGTCTTCAACGCTGAATGAGATCCCTTCGCCTTGCGAACCATCACGTAATGTCGTGTCATATATTTCTATCCGCCGTTGGAAACTTGCCATGAAATTTCTCCTTCACACTTGGAATGATCCAGCCAAAAAAAAAGCCGGAGGGGTGTTAACCCCAGCCGGCATAGCACATTAAACACCCTATCCGGCTGGGTGTCGAATAATGCTTCGAATTATCTGAATAAATGCGTACATGGCATTATTATGCCACAACGGGCCGACATTTGCACCCGATATAATGAAATCGCCACGCGTTAAGACCTTGCGATCTCCTCCGCAACGGCAGTGCCCATCTGCTCGCAAGTCAGAACAGCAGATTCTGCATCGGCGATGTCCGCTGTTCGGTGACCAGCCTCCAGCACTTTCTCTACCGCTTTTTCAATCGATACGGCTGCGGCTTCCGCCTTAAGCGCGTAACGCAATAGCAGCGCTACGGAAAGGATGGTGGCCAGTGGATTGGCTTTGCCGGTACCTGCAATATCTGGAGCGCTGCCATGCGACGGCTCGAAGAGTCCCCTACCCCCAACGCCAATCGAGGCCGACGGCAGCATGCCGAGAGAACCGGTGATTTCCGCTGCTTCATCGGAAAGGATGTCACCGAACAAGTTTTCCGTCAGCATGACATCAAACTGCTTGGGGTCCTTAACCAACGCCATGGCCGCAGCATCAACTAACATATGACTGAGCGGCACATTGGAGTATTCTTTGTGGATCTCCGTGACAGTGGTGCGCCAAAGTCGCGAAGTCTCCAACACGTTTGCCTTATCGATACTGGTTACGAAACCTCCCGGCCGAGTCCTGGCAGCTTCGAAAGCGACACGTGTGATCCGTTCGACTTCGGACCTGTCGTACACGCAGGTGTCGACGGCGCGATCGCCGACCCACGATTTAGGCTGTCCGAAGTAAAGGCCTCCTGTCAGTTCTCTGACAACCAGGATATCGAAACCACCCGTAACTTTGTCGGCTCGAAGCGGGCATGCCGCGGCAAGCGCTGGGTAGAGCTTCGCGGGTCAGAGGTTCGCGTACAGCCCAAGAAGTTTACGTAGTGGGAGAAGTGCGCCGCGTTCCGGCCGA
>PLAD01000140.1 GCA_003134215.1 Armatimonadota bacterium | reverse complement strand
TTCCAATCTTTCGCTTGCAGTAATTTGTCTACGAGCTTCTTGTAGTTCTTTCGAGCATCAAACTTGTCCTGGGCCCTTTCGCGGGCGTTCGTACTCATCATTGCACGTAAGTTTCCGTCCACTGACAAGCGAGCCATTGCTGATGCCATCGCAGTTGAATCGTTTAAAGGAACGACGATTCCTGTCTGACCATCAACTACCGCTTCCGCAAGCGCCCCGACATTCGTGGTGATCACCGGCAGCCCAGCGGCCATCGCTTCCATAACTGCCAGCGGCAGACAGTCGCCGCGCGTTGGGAAAGCAAAAACATCTGCTTCCGAATAGAGCTGCAGAAGTTCCGGTGTGTTTGCTTTCAATCCGTTATAGACAGTGACCCCACTCGGCAAATTCGCGATATCCGTATCTTTAGTGACGATATCGAGTGTGCAATTCGGATTTGTGAGAGACAGAGTGCGGAACGCTTCCAGCAGCACATCGCCGCCTTTTCTCTGAAAGTCACCGCCGACAAATAGAAACTTCGCGCATCCGGATGTTTTTTTTACACGCGGAAAGAGCCACTTTTGCAGATCGATCCCCGGCGGAATTACTGTTATCTTGTCCCTGCTGACGCCGTAGTCGAATACGAGAGACCCTTTAGCCCATTCAGACCAGGTGATTAGCCCTTTGGCCGCAGAAAAGGCTCTAATGTTCAGGCGCTTCTTCACATCTTCCAACCGTCCCGAGCCCGTCGCATGATTGTAAACTGCGCCAAGCGCATCGTACTGCAGCGGAGTGGCATCGAGCGAGACGAGGCTCGGCAGCTTTTGCATGAGGCCTGCGGAAAATATAGAAGTCACCTGTGTGTGGAAAAACGCCGCATCGGCGCCTTTCATGGTGCGTTTGATCGACTGATACGCGATAATTGATGCCCGAGCGGTCCAGTTGGAACGGATCGGGGCGATCAAAGACCACGGCGCTGGAAGCGGGCTGTTATCGTAAGGTATATCGAAGTAAGTCGGCTTGATCTTCGTTTCCTCGATCAATGCGCTTTTAAGATTATCTCCGTGCGTAATATGTCCCAAGCTGTATTCCAGGGCAAATGAGATGTTGGTTGTCATCGATCGTCCATTTTCTAGACCTGCACCGGATTAGAGAGTTGCCGTATTTGTAGGTGCGGACCCTTTTGGACCAATGCGTTTCGCCTTTTGCGTACGCAGCCTATTTCGCTCTGCTATAAAATTGCGATGGTAAGTCGCGTTATAAAGCGCACTGAGAAGAAGCAGTGATACTTTTTTGATTCTCATTGCCGCTGACATGAGAGTCAGCCGGATCAATATCGCTTCCGTTACCGCTGCTGTAATAGAGCTGAGCCCGACAAAACCAACGACAAGCTTCGAAAGCCAGTGCCGATCTTCAAAGTTGCCGCGCAAATGCTTCTGGTCGATCGTCCCTTCCGCGAGACGCTGTGCATCCAGACGGCCGTAATCGGCGGGAATCCTTAGCCACGACTTAAAGGTCCTAACCGGGCGGTGTATCCCGTCCGCGCCGAAATCGAAAACGAACCTTATGCTAAGCGACGCAGCCAGCCGTTCTGCTAGCTCGACATCCTCCTGCCGCTTATACCTGGTATCGAACCCTCCGCTCGACACGAGCCACGACTTGCGTATCGAGGCGTTGCCGCTGTAAAAGTGCATCGGACCGCCGACACCGTCGGGATACGCACCTCCTTTTTGGAACATCTTATACACGCGCAGGAGCTTTTCATGCTCCCAGGTAATCCAGACCGGCTCGTTCAGGCGTCGCGAATCCGACGACATCGGCCCGATTACCGCCAGACGATCATCCTGCATGTGCCGCGAGGCGTGTCTTTCCAAAAACTGCGGAACTGGCTCAACGTCGTCGTCTAAAAAAACGATAATATCGTTGTTCGCTGCGCTAACCCCTCGGTTGCGCGCTGATGCAGGACCGGAGTTAATCTGATTGATATACTGGACCGCATTCTGATTGACTGACTTGTACTCTTTGACAACACTTTCAGTATTGTCGGTACAGCCGTCGGACACGACGATCACTTCATAAAGGTCCCGAGGATAGGTCTGCGCGGAAAGTCCGATTAAAGTAATCTTTAAACTATGACACCTGTTGTAGGTCGGTATGACAACCGATATTGTGGGACGGTTCAACGTGCTGCTCCCCATTTTAGTGCTACAGCCGAAAGGCTGCTAGGCCGGGTTGTCCACAAGCTTCACTATCGCTGCAATGCTCGTCAGTTTTTCTGCAGTTTCAGGTTCGATCGAGATATCGAACTGCTGTTCCAGCTCAAGGACCAACATCAACTGGCCCATTGAATCCCACTCGGAGACAGTAGCGGTTGAACTGCTTTCGGTTAACGTTTCTTCTTCGACATTGAAAAGAGTCGATATGATCTGCTTGACGCGATTAAGTGAGTCGGACATCCGTAGCCTTTCCGATGACTGTTATGCAATCCATTCTGGTCTGACAATAGACTTTTCGGTAAGATCGAGTTCCCACAAGATACCGTTTTCGTCTTCTTTCGCCGCATTAAAGCCGTGACCGCTGTATATTTTCACCGCCGGCTCGTTTTTCTTCGTCGGCAGAAACCATCCGGCAAGCTTCTTGGCGCCAAGCTTTCTCGCAATTTCGTCAACATGTGCAAGCATCGCGGTCTCCACGGTCCGTCCAATAACGCGGCACGACATTAAAAACGTATCGATGTGCAGCTCGTCGCCGAAGGCTTTCAAAAACACAACTCCGACTATCCCGTTATCCCCGAACTTGTCCAAGACCCGTATCCCGAACAGAGACCACGCCGGATCGTCCACCAACGACAACACTTCACTTTCCGAATAACGCTTGGTAGTCATATTGAGCTGGTTGGTCTTTTGAGTCAGTTGCGCGATTCTCGACAGAGTCTCCGGCGTGACGTCTACAAACTCGGCGGTCATCTCCAGCGAACGGTAGAAGTCTTCCAGCGAACCTGCTGAAGACTCCAGCTGCTTTCGCTCACGCTGCTCACTGTAATAGCGCCCTCTTTCGCGATCCTCCGCTGTCACCGAAAGGCGTTCAAAGACAGGTGATGACCTCAGTGCAGCGGAATAACCCGTCGGATCGGTCGGCAGCTCGATCACAGTCACTTCCGGCAGCTCCAGCTTTACCCGCTGACGTTCGACGGGATTGTCGTCGATAAACGAAATACTGTCTATGCCGACGTTTAGTTCCGCAGCTATTTCCTTAAGATTTTGTGCTTTATCGATCCAATTGATCCGCCGCGCTGCGAAGTGCTTCGGGCGCAGCAGCATCTCCGGGCGATTTTCGAGCGCTTCCAAAGCGTCTGCCTCATTGTTCTTGCTGCAAATAGCTAAAAGAACTCCGCGGTCGTAAAGATCGAGAATAGCTCGCTGCAGTGCAAGGTATGCGGCGCCCGGATACTCCGGTCCAATCTTGATTCCGTTGAGGCCGTCCTCCCCAATGACTCCGCCCCAGAGAGTGTTGTCGAGGTCGACGGCAAGGACTTTGCTCTGCCGACCTGCCAGAGGGACAATGAACCGTAAATACTCCTGCGCAACGAACACGAGGCAGTCAGCCGCGATCGGAGAGCGGCTTGTCAGCCATTTTTTCTCATCGGTCCAGCGCTCACGCCCATGCCGAGCGGTCAACGCATCGTAGTCGAGCACGTACAAGCCATCCTGACTCATTGCGGAGAGAGAAAGCTTTCGGTTTACTGCACGGATATACTCCGCCTGTCCGACTCCTCTGCGCGAATCAAGGAGGCCGGCGTTTTCGACAATTGGCTGCTCCAGGTTCTGCAATATTACGGTCGCATTACACCTCTCACGCAAGCGGTCAACAAGCGAGAGGAGCTGAGAGGCAGTATTCGCAACGGCGCCGTCGACGTCCTGTTCTGCGATATCCACTGCACCGTACCACAGCGACGGTGCTATATCTCGTGTCAGCGCCGCGAAAAAAATGACTTGAGGATCAAACTCGTAAAGCCAGCTGGATGGGTCGATAATTTCCTGGGCGTAGCTGTTGAACTCCCCTACTTTGACATCAAGCTCAATTCCATAGAGACGCGCAAAGGCCTTCAGAAGCGGTATCGACGGCTCGACGGTGTAAGAGCGCAGGAATGCGACTCGCAGCTTAACTCCCGCGCGCTTTGGCAGTTCCAGCGGCAGCGTTTTAATGATTTGCTGCGCTGTGCCCAGTGTTGGAGCAAGCGACAACAGCTTGCCGGCGCAAGACAGCATCGACGCTGTATCCTTTTCAGCCAATGCTGTGACATAGGCGGCCTTTATTTCCGTAAGCTCCGTCGTCTCGTTCATTGCCATCATCTGCCCCTCAACTGTCAAAAGTCTTAACTGGTCTTGCGGGAACGCCGCCTACCAATCGGTTTGGCGCGACGGACTGACTCACCAGGGATCCGGCCGCAACCACGCTGCCCGCCCCGATGGTCACACCAGGAAGAATTGTCACATTCGCCCCTATCCAGGCTCCATCTTCAATAATTATCGGAGAATGTGTTACCGCACCAGACCTATTCGAGCTTTCTCCGGTTTGGTGGTCGGTCGTAATAAGAACTACATGGTGGCCGATTCCTACGTTGGAGCCGATTGTGATCGGCGCATTAAGCTCGGCATACAGCGGCGAGTTGATCCGGCTGCCTCTCCCGATCGTCAGCATATTGGCAATCGGTCGATCGGCGGTTAAAGTCAGCTTGCCGAGAACAATCGCGCCTTTCCCAATCTTAAACCCCGCGGCACGATACAACGCAGTCCGTACCCTGCTGAGAGAATTGTGCGGCAGGAACGAGACGAAGAACTGGACGAACAGGTATCGGGGGTGGATAGCCCGAACTTCCTCAGACAGGACGCGGCTCAGCTTGGACAAGCCGGAAGATTGCACACGCGGCGCCTTTGCTTCTTCCTCAACAATAATTTTCGTCGACTTCACTTGATCTGTCATGTCAGCTTCACACCAAATTTGCCGCCGATCAGCCGTCCCAGCAGCACTGTATCCTGTGGATGGACACATTTAAGAGTAATACAAAGCACGGCATATGCCGCCATGCAAGGCACGGCGCAGATCAGCGCCATGTTCGACGGTACCAGGTTTACCACTACAACCAATGGAACTGCGGCGATGAGCGCACGCGCCGTCACACCGATCATCGACTTTGAAACAACTCCCGCAGGCAAAGCACGACAGTAGCAAACTACCAGGAATGCCTCGACGATCAGGTCCGACCACGCTGCTCCAATCGCCCCGTTGGCCATCGTATGCTGCGTCAAGTAGATCAGTCCAGCGGTAATCGGCACACTGATCAATGCGGCGATACCCATCGATCCGGCAATGACTTTGTGCTCATCTGATGCCACTATTCCAGTAAACGCGGCCTGCGAAACAAACCAAAACAGCACCGCCAGCCCATAGACACGCACCACTCCGGTCGCGGGCAGGAACGATGCCGTATGATGTGACAGCAGCGTCACGAGCGGCAGAGGACAAAAAATCATCGTTGCCGATATAGGAATGCAGCAGATGATCATCAAATTGATCAATCTCGCAGCGCCGTCGATAAATCCGGCGCGGCTTTCGCGGAACAGCGCCGAGAGCGGCGGAAGCATTGCCGAACACACGATAGACGGCAGCGCCATAGCTGTCCCGGCCAGTCGGTTAGCCAATCCATACCAACCGACGGACTGGATCGTACTCAATTTAGACAGAAAAATCGGATCGCTCTTGCCGTAGATCGCGACGAATATGCCTGCTGAGACGAACGGCAGCCCGCTCAAAACAAGGGCTTTGACCGCAGTCAGGTCAGGCATGCTCCAGACGATATCAGCGCGACTGAGACCTCGAAACATGTAAGCTGACGAGAAGATGGAGCTAAAAACCGGCGCAGCCAGAATATACCAGATCGGGCCGTGGTAGATACAGACCAGTATGATCAGCCCTGAGCTGAGCACTTTATCGATTACCGAACCTGCGTTAGCGATCGTAAAGTCTTCCAATCCCCGCGCGGCGCTGCTGATGGTGTCGCCGACCACACCAACAGCGACGCCGACCAGGCCAATCGCGATCAGAAAGAGCAGCTCATGTCCATAACCAAACAAGCCGCCGGTCGCCAGGCCCAATCCGATGCCGACGACAGCCAACGGCACCCGGACTAACAATGAAGCGACCACCAATCGCCCAGCGCTTGCGGTATCGCGTGGTATGTCGCGCATCAGCACCATATTGGAGCCCATATACGAGAGCAGGCCGAAGACGCTGGCAAAGGAGCCGGCGAGGGTAATTTTCCCGAGACCATCCGCACCGGCATAGTGAGGGAGGAAGAGAATCACCGCGAACGCCAGCAGCCATGACAGCAACTGGCTGATCATCGTCGTGGTAACGTTTTTTACCGCCCGCAGTGATCGTGTCAAGACTGTTGCTGCTCCGGCGCCGGAAGCTTCCATCGTGGGGCGTTCGAGATCCGACCGCTGGAGGACAAAACTTCCGCTTCTAGGTCGGCGGCCTCAGAATATTGCAATCTGAACATCCCGATCGCTCCCGCCCAAAGACCACAAAAGAGCATGTTGCGAACATTGGAGATCTGAAGATCCAAGAGGCCGAAGACCATCTGCATCACGATAATCAAGATGCCGGCCAGCGCCGCCGCCTTTGCTTCCGGGGTGGCGTTTGGATTTTTCAGAATCTGACAGCCCTGCATGATCAAGGACGTAATCATCACCCAGAAACAGAAAAATCCGATCGTCCCGACACGCATCCATACCCATAGGATCTGATTGTGGGTCATATAATGGATCAACGGGTCGATATCGGTAAGGTCGACCATGGGCGTGTCCAGCAATATCGCCTTGCCGTAACCGTAACCGATGATGGGACTCGTCTTCAAAGTCTCCATCAGGTTTGCGTTCTCCGCATCGCGATACTCATTCGACGACTGATCACGCTCGTCCGGGCTGAACTGCGATTTAATCGCCCGCGCCGGTTGCGCCAGCGTTCCCGTTTTATTCCAGTAGAGCGGCAGGTAAACCGCCGCGACCGCCGCGATAATGATCGTCGTAATGGCAATCGCTTTTCTCCTTTTCGGAAAGGCGACTGCGGCAAGTACGAACATAATCAGCATGGCCAGCACCATCGCAGCGGTAGCGGCTCGGCGTTCGTTAGCCAGATTTGCCAGAACCACGAAGGGCAGCATGATGATCATAAGTCTGCGCAGCTTCGGCTCGACGTCCGCAAGTTTCAGGACAATGAGTTCAAAGACAAAACAATTGAAAAAGAACGATTCTTCATGGGCGCCGATACCAATCTCGGGGATGGTGACCCCTTTGAGAGTAAAGACAAACCGAAAGGACGCTAGAATGCCTTTCAGTCCGATGGCGATGGCGCTGATCCAGAAAAGCGTCGATATGCGGCGATGTTCCTCGCCCGACATATTCACTGCCATAAGGTAAGCAAGCAGAAAGTAAACTTGCGCTCTCACTTCAAACAGCGCAATATTGAACTTGCCGCCTGTCGCCAGCCCGTTGATCAAGCCAACAAATACAAAACAAACATAGAGCACAATCGGGATGAGAAGAGTGCCGCCCCGCGCTGTGATGGTGTGATTAAAGACGCCGCGGATCAACCACGACACGCCTGCGAGTATCAGCAGAATCTCGAAAAAACTAAACGCGACCCCATGGAAGTTGGTGAGTTTGAGATAAGTCTGAACGACGGTGTTGACATCCCAAAACAGAGGGATCGCATCCGTGACCGAGTCTTTGAATTTGAGTGGATAGGTCTCGACCAGACAAGAACCGGCGAGCATGACAAAGTAAAGTGTGCGCGGAAACTGCCAGATCAGCCCTACAAGTATTAGTCCCAGCATAACGCCGACCGGGACGATGACATTGCCGTTCAGGCGGATCAGAACACCGGTAAATGCGGCAGACAGAAAGATAGCCCAGAGGATGACGGTAATCTGACGGCGGCGTTGGATCTTATAAAAATCGTCTGCGGTTTTATTCGTATATCCGATGTTTGGGATCATAACACTCAGTCGACGTCCGTTGGTAAGTCAATCAGTTCTTGGCATAAAATCGCGCGATAACGGCCAGGATCGCGATACTCATTGCGAACCACGACATTGCCGTTATCCGCTTCGATACCAGCCCTACAATCACCGCGACGATAATTATCGGAATGATAATGTTCAATTCAGGTCTCTTGCGATCTTCAAATTAATGCGACGTCCGGTCCGCAGTCTTCACGTTCGTCTCGGAAATCAATGACAGGTCGTCGTCGACCGGCTGCTGCTCCCGATCCGTGCGCACCCATTCGCTGCTCGAACGAGGCGTCAGACGTAACACAATCTTCCAAATCATGTAAAACGGTGCATACAACAGTGCACGGTATGCCAACGCCGGCGCCCCGGCAGCAGCAAAGCCGCCCAAGACATAAAGCGCAAGACCGAAAACGGCCGCTCCAGCAAATATCGCAGCCAAACGCCAGTCTCCGCCTTCGGCTCCAAAGATCCCAATCGTCAATATCCAAGCGGCCAGCAGCGCCGCCATCTCCGCGATTGGCGGCGAGAGCAAATCGATAGCTGCATCGATATACAAAGGATTCAGCCGAAGCAGACCTTTAACCAGTAACGAAAATGCGCGCCTTTTGAGAAGCGAATTCCGTCCATTCTCCCAGCGGCGGCGCTGCGATTCCGCGCCTTTCGCCGTTGACGGCATCAGGGCCGCTACTTTCGCTTCCGGCACAAATGCTACTGTGATATTCAGCTTCTCCAGCAGGTCAAGCGTGTATTCGATGTCTTCGGTGAGCGAATCGCCTGCCCACTGCACAGCGAGCAGGACCGACCTGTCGAACGCCATTCCGTTGCCCTTGAGACCGGTGGTTAGCCCCAGGCGCTCTCTTGCCATCGGCCTGACAACGTGGACGAGCGACAGAGCGCCGGCCATCAAGGCCGTGCGCCAGCTGTCATCTGGGTTTTGCACATCGTACCGGCCTTGCGCGGCGAACGGCTTGCCGGCGTTTTGCTGTCGGCGGCTGTCCATTGCGCGCAGAAACGTCGGCTCTACAGACGTGTCGGCATCGACCACGATAAACGTATCGAACTTGTCGTCGGCCGCAAGACGCTCCAGCGCCCAGTTCAAAGCGTAGCCTTTGCCCCGCCTATCAGGGTTCTCTCTCTTGAGAACATCTACCGACGGAAATCTTTCGGCGATCTGCGCAGTACGATCGGTGCAGTTGTCTGCGATCAACGCGACGTTGAAAAGTTCTTGCGGGTACTCGATATTGCAGAGATCCGACAGGGTTCTCGCAATGACCAACTCTTCGTCATGCGCCGGTATAACGATACAAAAGCGAGTGACCGGAGCGTCGGGCAGTCGAATCTTCCGCGGAAAGAGCTTGGATAAGACTGCGGCCGCTAACAGCCAAAGGCAGAAAGATAGACTCAACGTTGTTATTACGCCGAGCAAAGTCATGACTGCCGCAGTCGCGATTCTTAAATTTTCGACCAGCGTCAAAGTAGAAACTCCCGTCCATGGTCCAGCGCAATACTAGAGGCGCAGGAGGCGAACAAGCCAATCAGGCACGTGCGTCTTCTGCTGATTCAGCGCGACCCCGACGAGACGATCCTTGCCGAGCACTTCAATTGCCCGTAGTACGATATCTTGCGGCGTTACGCCTGCCTGAACAACCAGCAGCAATCCATCGCAATGCCGCGATAAAGGCAGCGCATTCTCGGTTGAAACGGCCGGCATATCTATGATAATGACGTCGAATGCGTGCTTTGCCGATGACAGCAGTTGTTTAATTCGCGGAGATCGGGCGATTCGCGCCGGCCGCTTCGAAGCTCCTCCGCGCGGAACGACCGTGAGGTTGTCAGGTTCGGACAACTGGAACGTCGGCAGGGTCTGCACCCGCTCTTCCAGGACATCGATTATTCCGGCGCGATGGGCGTCTTCCAGATCCGGCGAGTTCGCATAGATTCCCAAGCGCTGCGCTACATCGCCGTACACCTGCTCGGAAAGGCTAAAGTCCATCAGGCAGATCCGCTTATAGGAGTTAAGCGCCATGGTCAGAGCAAGGTGAGTCGCAGTTGTCGTCTTACCTTCTCCAGGAACCGAACTAGTGACTCCCAAAATGAATGGTCGATCCTGGCTGAGGCCGTCCTGAGCCAGACCATTGAATGCTATCGACGACGGTGCATCGTTTCCGAGGCCGAAGTTTTCCAATGCACTATAAAGGTGCAAAAACTCGGGCGGAGCGTACGACGCTGTCTGCGGCAGTGTTATGATGTCGGAATCACCGCCAAAGCCCTTTGTCAGCCCTTCCGTCTCTCTGTCTTCGGAGACGACGACAGCTGTTTCGCCCGAAATCGCTGGATCTGCAGGAATGTTATTACTCATATATTCGCCTGTTAAGGAACCTTACTTACTTCATCTAAACTGGCGACGACCAAAGAATCGTCCCGGCAATACCGTCTAGGAACTGGAAAGCGCTTTATTCGATCCGGACAACGACTCGGTCGTTGAACCAGGCAGATATCTGTCTCCGTGTTCTCCCGCGCGCAGCAGAGGCGTGTCGGGGAGGACAGCCAACACCGGCAGATCGAGAATGCGTTGTGCATCCAAAGGATCGCGCAGAGAACGGTCGAGATATTCGCAAAGCAGGACGAGACTGCTGCCGATCAACAAGGCCAGCAGAACTCCTCCAACGAAGAGCGCAAGGATCTTACTTGGTCCTTGTGAAGAGACGGGCGGGGAGGTGAGCAGTACGGTGTAGGCGTTTTGAGCCTGTCGAAGATTCAACTGTTCGTTGATTTGAGCCTCTTGCAGGCGCTGCATCAGGTTGTCGTAGGCGGCGCTGTTGGTCGTGTAGTCCCGCTCCAAGTTGGTGAGAGTGCGCTCTGCGCCGGGAATGAGAGAGACGCCTTTCGTCGCCTGATTCAGAAGCTGCATTGTAGACGCTTCTTTTGCCTGGTTAGCTCGCTGATCGATCTCGACCTGGACAAGCTGGCCCTGGAGTGATTGGTAAAGCGGGTTCGGTTCGGTATCGGTAAGCGCCTGTCCCTGTGCGTCACCGTTCTTGACCTTTGCTGCAATGAGCGCTTGAAGTCGACCAATCTGCTGGTTGAGTGCAAGCACTTCCGGGTGCGTCGGCTTCATCTCTTTGACCGCTATATCGAGATCGTGCTGCGTTTCAAGCTGCTTGAGCTGCGCCACTAAAGGACTGTCGGTTGCGTTTTGCTGCGATACAATTGTCTGAGGAATCTGCGCAAGCTGCGTCTGCAAATACTGCTCGCGCTGCTGGTCGGCGATCTGCTGTGTCTGCAAATCCTGGGCCTGCGACTGATATTGGACCACGTTCTGCTCCATCGCATCCTGGTTGCTTGGGAGGTTGTTTGCGTTTTGCGATTTGAAGTTGGTCAGAGCATCCTCCGCAGCAGACAGCTTTTGGCGATATTCGTCCACCTGAGACTGAATAAAGGAGACGTCGGACGAGAAATACGCCGATTTCTCCTGAGCAGACCGGCTGATGAAGGTCGAGATAAGGCCTGCCAAAATTGCCTTGGCATCGTCCGGGTCTCTATACTCAATATCTACCGTAAACGCATCCGCAGCGGATTCGGTCACTGTAATATCTTTGCGCAATGCGACAAGCGAGTCATTATTGTTGACGTCTACCGGATAGTGCAGAGCAACCGGAGTTCCATCAGGATTAGTCAGAGCTTGCGAAATGAAGTCCTGTGTTGCGATCAAGCTGGTGAAGTGACTGACCGCGGTGTCCAGATCGTTCGTCGATGTATCCTGCTGCTGATCCGCAAGCGGATTGGTTAAGGTCCGATCGTCCTGGATCACCGTATAGCCGGCGGTGTATGTCTTGGGCCGAAGGACCAGGAAGCCGACGATAAGAGCGATCACTGTCAAAGTAGCGACAAGAAAAATTATTCTGTGTCTGAAGAACGAATCCAGGATTCTATAGACGAGCGATCTCTGATAAAACATAAACTAAATTCCTCGATGGAACAGGAGATGCCCCTGTGCCCGAAACATTGTCTTTTGTTGATCCGGCTTCGAACTTTCGAAGAAACGGACGACTAAGTTCAACGCATTTTCGATTTCAAAACTTGATTCAGTAGGCGCCCCGTCCCTGCAAAACTGCTGGGATCGTCTTAAACATGATTATAACATATAACAAAATCGATTGTCGTTCGATGAACTCGATGTCTAGCTCGACGCTGCGCTCGAAAGTCAAGTCGCTGCGCCCGCTTACCTGCCAGAGTCCGGTAATTCCGGGCTTTACATCGAGCCGGCGAAGCTGATAGGAGTTGTACTGTGCGACCTCAGCCGGCAGCGCCGGACGAGGGCCAACCAGGCTCATATCCATCTTCAATACATTGATCAACTGCGGCAGTTCATCAAGGCTGTACTTGCGTAAAAACCGCCCGCTGCGCGTTATCCGCGGGTCCTGCTTGATCTTGAAAAGAGGTCCGCTGGCCTCGTTTTGCTTCAAGAGAGCCGCGCGAAGCTCTTCGGCGTCAGCTACCATCGAACGAAACTTGTAGAACCAGAACTCGGCGCCAAATTGCCCGATCCGCTTTTGTTTAAATAATATTCCGCCTGACGAGTCGGTCTTAATCACAATGGCAATGACAAGAAACACCGGAAACAGCACCAGCAGCGCGGCTGTTGTCAGTGCGATATCCAGCAAACCAGTGACGATGTAAACGAAAGTTTTCCTGCCGGCTCTGAGCGAATTTGTACTTGCGTCAAAGGCTGTGCGGGCTGGCCGAGGGCTCTGAACCCTGCTTCCCGAACTCGTCGACGATGCTTGCTTACCGCTGTTGGGATTCAAAGTATCCATTAGTTCGTTAATTCGGACGGCTTCCGAGCCGGTCCGTTGAGGTCCTTCGCTGATTGACTTTTTTTATCTGTTCGGGATATGATGATCCCGGTTGTTCGGCAGCCGGATCAGGTCGTACGGTGACGTTTGCCGTCTTCTATATTCAGCAGATTGACAGCTAATCTTTAGCATTTTATGACTGGGTGAGCGTCTTCCCCTCTTGAAACCGACTTATCATCTTTCGAAGGAATAACCATGGCGAACATTCTCGTGACCGGCGGAGCTGGTTACATCGGCAGTCACACGACGAAATTGCTCCTACAGGAAGGCCACAGGGTGGTGATTCTGGACACATTGGAGCTCGGACACAAGAAAGCTCTGGAGCTGCTGCCGTCGACAACTCTCGTACAGGCCGATATTGGCGACAAGGCGACCGTGGCAGGAGCGCTTAAAGACTACAAAATCGATTCCGTGATCCACTTCGGAGCCTATGCATCGGTCCCGGACAGCGTCGCCGACCCGATCAAGTACTACCATAACAACATCATTAAAGGGATCATCCTTCTCGATGCCGTTAAAGAAGCCGGGATAAAAAGGGTGATTTTCTCGTCGTCCGCCGCGACGTTCGGCGAACCGCAGTACGTGCCGATTGACGAAAATCACCCGCAAAAGCCCACCAATCCCTACGGCCAGACCAAACTTGATTACGAATACATACTGCACTGGTACGATGTCGCATTCGGGATTAAATCCATTGCACTGCGCTACTTCTGTGCCGCCGGGGCCGACCCCGACGGTGTCCTTGGGGAAGATCATACGCCCGAGACCCACATGATTCCTCTCGCGCTATTTGCGGCGCTCGGTCGTAGGCCGGATATCAAGATGTTCGGTACCGACTATCCGACTGAGGACGGAACCGGGGTGCGCGACTACATTCATGTTAGCGATTTAGGAGCCGCACATATTGTCGCTCTTAATGCGCTTCTCGAGGGCGCCGAATCTAATGTATACAACTTAGGCAACGGCGTCGGATACTCGGTCAGAGAGGTGATAGAGACTGTACGCGAGG
>PLAD01000308.1 GCA_003134215.1 Armatimonadota bacterium | reverse complement strand
GATCTATAAGGTCACGACTGCCTTTGAAAATTTGCGGCTTCGAATGGGAAGCGCATAAACTTGGAACAATATGTTGTACTTGCTGTCGTCTTGATCATTTTCTTTGGCTTGTGGACCTATCTTTGGCGATTGGACCAGCGAGTCAGCGACCTCAAAAAAGAGATTGATGAGGAACGCAACGAAATTGAGTAGTATTACTTTAGTTGGGCCTTTAATCGGGACCTAACAAAATGTGCGGTCATTGTTGATCGGTTAGGCTGAATCGCAGGAAACGTATGAAACTCGGACCGGTTATTGGAATTGCGGTAATCATCCTGGCCCTTGGGCTTGGCGGATACTTTTTTAAGGGGAGTCTAACTCCTTACCAGCCGTTCAAGGTTGCAATGGCGTCGGCATCGACGGGAGCGACAGTCCAGATTATGGGGGCCCCGATTAAGAGTGCGACGCAGTACGACCAGACAACCGGGACACTGGACTTTACACTGATGGAGCCATCGACAGGCAGCCTGATGCCGGTCGTTTTTAAGAGCCCAAAACCGGATAACTTTGACGAAGCAGTGCAAGTTACAGCCATTGGACGGTACGATAGTACTGAGAAAGTCTTTCAGGCAGATAATCTTCTGGTCAAATGCCCGTCCAAATACGCAGGACAAAAGGCGCCGACGACCGGGCCTCGGGCGTACAGCGCCATATAACGCCTGCTTTAGAATGTTAGCAGCATGACAACCGTAGGAACGATATTAGTCTGGTGCGGGCTTGGCGCCGCGCTTCTTTCGGTGATTTTGTACCTGGCGGGGCTTGCCGCTCGTTGGCCGTCGACGATCATTGCGAGGGCCGCGTTTATTTTATCCGGCCTTTGCGTGCTCGGTACCGCTGTCGTCCATTCGACACTGCTGATGACTCATCGGTTCGATGTCGCCTATGTCTACCACTACTCCGCCCGCGGCTTGCCCACCCCGTATTTATTTGCAACCTTCTGGGCGGGGCAAGAGGGGTCCTTTCTCCTGTGGACCTTCTGGACCGCTGTTCTTGGCGTCTTCCTCGCCTGCACGGCCGGGCCCATCTTCGAACGACGGGTTATGCCCATCTACGGCGTGGTTCAAGGTTTTCTCCTGCTCCTGTTAGCAATTAAGAGTCCATTTATTGCTTATACACAGGCATCGCCGATGGACCCGCTCCATCCGACGGACGGACAGGGGTTAAACCCGTTACTGGAGAATCCGTGGATGGTCATCCATCCGCCGACTCTGTTCCTCGGCTTCGCTTCTCTTGCGGTAACCTTCTCCTTTTCGATTGCGGCGCTCATCTGGCGCGATCCGGATTGGTACCGGCGTACATGGCCGTGGGCCCTCTTCAGCTTCTCGGTACTCGGGTTTGGCGTGATGCTCGGCGGATACTGGGCCTACGAGACACTGGGGTGGGGTGGATTTTGGGGATGGGACCCGGTAGAGAACGGTCCATTAGTTCCGTGGCTCGGCATGGTTGCACTGCTGCACGCGCTGCAGGTTCAGCGTGTTCGCGGCAGTTTGAAATCGACCAGCCTGTTTCTCGGCTTCTTTCCGTTCGTCGCCGCTCTCTACGAAACGTTTCTGACACGTACGGGAATTTTGACGAATTTTTCAAACCATTCGTTTTCGACTCTTGGCGGACCCGCGAACTCGGTTATCCTCTACGGTATGCTCACCGCGGTGGTCATATCGCTGACTCTTCTCGCGATATCCGGGCGACGGTACCATAATGAGTCGAGCGCGTGGGACAACGCGACTTCGAAAGAGTTCGGCTACACCATGGCGATCATCATTCTGATGATCTGCGCAGTGATAACCGGGGTCGGAATGTCCGCGCCGCTGATCACACAAGGACTGGTCGACTTGCATCTTGCTGCGAACCAGTCGTCAGTGCAGCCGAGTTTTTACAACAAGGCGAACTTCCCAGGAGCGATACTTCTTGCAATCGGAATGGGAATCGGGCCGTATCTTGCGTGGCGGACCACCACGGGTGAGAAGCTGATGAAGCTGCAGTACACCTATCCGGCAGCGGTCGGCTTGACCGCGCTGGCAATGTTTTTCGCTTGGAAATCGGGTTACCGGTTTGCTGCTCCACAGCTCATACTTTTTGCGGCGAGCATCTTCGCGCTGATCGCGAATGCGCAGGTCATTATCGGGAGCTTCATCGCGCCGGCCCTGTCTCGCTCACCAATCCGTACGCTCGGCGGAGCCTTCGCGCATATCGGCGCAGTTCTGATTTTTCTTGGAATTATCTGCCTGGTGACGTTTACTCGTTCAGACTCACCGATCCTGGTGCAGGGTCATACGCGCCGGCTCGACAACCTGCCGTACGTCATCGCCTATAACGGCATGACGTCGAATTTGAAGGATCCGAAGAACGATCTCAAGTTCTTGGTGACTCCAAACGGCGGCGGCCAAGCGTATACGGCGCTGATGCCGCTCGCTGTGCGGGATGTCGAAGGGACAATGAAGCTGCTTGCGCGCCCTGCGATCTTCCACAAATGGTGGGGAGACCTCTATATTGCGCTGAAAGATGGGCCGGAACAGCTTTCGCCGACCACTCTCAACAAGTTCAGCTTGACCAAAGGCCAGACTCAGGATGTTGCGGGTTATAAAATCACCTTCAATTCCTTCTATGTCGATCCGGCGACCGCTGCCATGGTTCGTTCAGGGCAGATGCCGCGCCGCTTTCCTGTGTCCGCCGAGGTGACAGTGGTTAGCCCGCAGGGTAAGGTTGAGCAGATGTCGCCGCAGTATGTTCAGGATGCCGATAACCCGGTTGCTAACGGCAGCCCGGAGGTGATCATGCCAGGCGATCGGAGCGATCCTTGGGCGATTGCCTTTACCGCGATGGATGCGGCGTTCGACGGCGGGAACGGTCAGGCGGACTTCTATATCCGCGACGCAAGTATCGCGCCGGTAGACGCCTACACAATCGAAGTCAGCACGCGCCCGGGCATCGGCTTAGTCTGGATTGGAACCTGCCTGATCGCGTTTGGAGGATTGCTTTCAATGCGTCGTCGGGCGATCGAAAACAAGCTCACTCCCATTGCTGACCCCGATAGTTCGCCGGAACCGCCGGTAAAAGAAGGAAGCTCGGACCCGGCGCCGATTAAAGAGCGCACGCATCCACGTCAACGGAAACCTGTCGCGGTCGCAATGAAGGGCCAGAGTTAGAGTACTATGCCGTTTTTTCGTCAACTTCTAAAGTCTAAGATCCACCGAGCCACTGTTACTGAAGCGAATGTGGATTATGTCGGTTCGATCACAATCGATCAGAGCCTGCTCGATAGAGTCGATCTGTGGCCGGGCGAGCTGGTTCACGTCTGGAACTGCACCAATGGTGAACGGTTTGAGACTTATGCCCTCGCGGGCCCGACAAACTCCGGTGTGATCTGCTTGAACGGCGCGGCGGCTTTGCGAGCGAATGTCGGTGACAAGGTGATCATAGCGGCCTTCGCACTGACCGATCAGCCGGTGCATGCGCGTGTCATTTTGGTGGACGAAAATAATAAGTTTACTAAAATGGTCGACCCTGAACCGCCGCGCAGCTGACAACTGAACCAGCGGCGCCCCGACCGATATCCAGAAGCGCCAGGTCAAGCGCCCCGATCTCGCCGCCCCGAATATAGTGGTGGAAAATGCATCGAGTTGGTAAGACACCGCAGCCCCTTTTTCAATGGACGATAGACCGCGCATCTCATGGCAAATTACTGAATATTAATTGCTCGACTTCCAACCGCGTCGGTAGGGAGGTCTGTGCTCCTTCTCGTGTGACACTTATCGAGGCAGCGGCAGCCGCGAAAGTCATGGCATCAGTTGTTCCTATGCCTTCCGTAAGTGCGACGGCAAGGGCGGCAGTATAGCAATCTCCTGCGGCAGTAGTATCGACAACGTCAGTGACTTCAAATGCCGGTACACGCCACTCTTCTCCCTTGTGGTCAAACGCTATCGCTCCATGAGAACCGAGCGTCACTACGACTAATCGAGCGCCGCGACTTATGAGAACGTTCGCTGCCTCCTTTGGAGTCAGTCTGCTGTCGCCTGCTAGTATCGCTGCCTCATGTTCGTTTGGAGTCAACACATCGCACATTTGTATTAACTCCTCTGGAAGCGGCACGGCGGGCGCTGGGTTAAGCAAAGTGAGTATCCGGTTGGCGGATGCAAGCGCAAGTCCGGCTCGTACGGCTTCCATCGGGACTTCCAGCGAAAACACGGCGACATCGGCTTGGCGGAACACACCGCTTGCGGCAGTAATATCCGACGATGTTACATTTCCGTTTGCACCGGGGACGACGATTATGGAGTTCTCACCTGACTCGATCGACACGCTGATCAATGCCGTACCGGTCGGATACTCCTCGTCCCGGATTAAGTAGTCGACCACAACTCCTGACTGGGAGAGCGAATCCTCTAGCGATTTACCGTACATATCGTTGCCGACTCTGCCGATCAGGTGCACCCTCG
>PLAD01000114.1 GCA_003134215.1 Armatimonadota bacterium | reverse complement strand
AAATACGGTCTAGAGTCGATAAGAGGCCGCCCCAATCAGCTTGAGCGAGGGCTCCAATCGGCTAGGACGGCACCTTAACCAGGCTGTCAACGCTGTACCCTAGCAGGTTCTTTCTGCCGCCGAGAAACTCAAGTTCAATGACGAAAACAATTGCTGTGACAATCCCGCCGGCTTTTTCGATCAGTCGCGCGGATGCGGAAGCTGTTCCACCCGTCGCCAAGACATCGTCGATCAGCAGCACCCGCTGACCAGGCTTAATGGCATCTGTGTGCATCTCGACAGAATCAATTCCATATTCGAGAGCATAAGACTCGCTTAGCGTGCTGTACGGAAGCTTTCCTTTTTTACGGATGGGGACGAAGCCGAGTCCAAGGCAAAGCGCAACCGGCACACCAAAGATAAATCCCCGCGACTCTACAGCGGCAACGATATCCGGCAGCCTTGTGTCTGCGCTTTCGACGATATGGTCGATGATCTCCTGAAACGCTGCCGCGTTTGCCAGGATAGGCGTGATATCTTTGTAGATAATCCCCTCTTTTGGAAAGTCGGGAACGTCTCGAATTAAGGAATGCGCCAGCAAAATAGACAAATGACCTCCATTGAACTCTGGAGGTCATTTTACCTAAGAAAAAAAGTTTGACGTTTAGAAACCGTAGACTGGAACCATCGGTGAGAACGTCGCGTTGCTAAACGACTGAACTGAACTAAAGCCGGTATTACCCCCGCCGTCCGGTGATGATTGACTAATCGAATCGTATTCGCTAAGCGGGGCTATGTCCACATTTTGACTGTTGTAAGAAGACTCCTGCTGCTGTTGCTGCGCTGCAAACTGCTGGGCGCGCTCCGCCGCGGTTTGCGTTCCCTGACCGGCCGCCGCTGTCGTCACCGACGACGCCGGCGGCCACGCCGGGAAGTGGACCGTGAAGCCACGAACATTTCCTGCGGAGTCGCGCGGCAGCTGAATTGGTGCGAGATATTGATTGTCGGTCGCAGCCGCTGCAGAACTGAGATGGGCCACAGGTCCTCCTACGGTCGAGTCGCCGGATGTTCCAGTCGACATTTCCGCAGTTTCACGGGGATTCGATGCTGTCGCCACCTGTGGAAGAGGCTGTAAATACGTGTTCTGCGATTGAATGATATAACCGAGCGACCAATGCGTCTTGGTGAGCATTGCAATTCGCGATATAGCGTCAGTGACAGGTATAGACGATCCTCTTAAAGTGATTCGTCCTGAAGGAACACCTTTAGGAAATCGAACTTCTGCATTGTCTGCCTGGGCCACCGCGCGTATTGCCGCCTGGGATTCTACCGCGCGGAGATTGAAGCTCGCAGTTCCGGCATCGCCGACGAGCGATTCGATCGCGCTGGAATGCGTAATATTGGAACCTGAGGCTGGAGTAACAAAGTAAACACGCTCCGCGGTACCGCCCGCAGCTTGAGACAATACTGTGATCGCCTGATCGCTGGTTACGGACTGGTTGTCGGCAACGGCAATCGGCGCATCAAGGTTGAGGGTCCCGTGGAGTATCACCGGCACTCCGTACTTGTTTGCGAAGTCGGTGATTTCGGTGCGGACGGTTGCCGGGGGAGGAACAATAGTCGAACCGTTCATTTCGATATTGGTCGGGGACGCGAATGCAGCGCCGGTGACAAGGCAGCCGGCGGCAACATATCCAAAGATCAATTTTGTCTTGAGCGCTGTCATGGACACGAACCTTCCTCTGAGCTAACGAAAACTTATTTAAGGTCTAGTATTCCACTTGAACGACATTGTCAATCAGATCGGCAAAAGTCAGTAAGTTCAGGATGCAGCATTGACGATGGCGGCAAAATCCTGTGCTTTCAGGCTCGCACCGCCGATCAATCCTCCATCGATATTTTCCTTCGCCAAAAGCTCCGCCGCGTTATCTGGTTTCATCGATCCGCCGTATTGAATACGGATCGCCTTCGCCGCTGCGCTTCCGAGTTGAATGCCAATCTGATCGCGAATAACTCCGCAGACACGATCGGCTTCCACGGCGTCACAAACTTCACCGGTGCCGATCGCCCAAACTGGCTCGTAGGCAAATACTATCTGGCTGGACGACGATGGTTCGACTTTGTTCAGCGCCTTGACGATTTGATCTCGCACAATCGTGTCTGTCTCTCCCGCTTTACGCTCAGCTAACGTTTCGCCGACGCAAACGATTGGGAGAAGGCCGCTTTTGAGGGCAAAGAGGGTTTTGAGGTTGACCGTATGATCGCTTTCGCCGAAGTATTTGTAGAACTCGTCGTTAGCGCCCTCTTCCGCAACTCCAAACCGTCCACGCGGTTCAGAATGTCCGATAATGACATACTTTACGCCGACATCGAGAAGCTGAGCTGCAGAGATCTGCGACGTATACGCGCCACTCGCCTTCCAAAAAATGCCCTGCGATGCCAGTTCTATGTTAGAGCCGGCGATCTCAATGCCTACCGGATAGAGTGCGGTAAAAGAGGGAGTAATGACGATCTCGACATCGGTCACTCCTGCGACCAGCGGCTTTAGCGCCTTGACCAGTTCCAGCGCTTCCGGAACTGTCTTGTTCATCTTCCAGTTACCGGCGATTATTTTTTTCCTTGACATGCTCTCTCCTCTGTTTGCTCACTGCGACCAAGCAGCAAATTAATCTCGAAAAATGGTCTGATCGCGGCGACGGCCAACTGAAAGGATCTTAACCGGAACTTCGGCAATCCGCTCCACCGTCTCGGCGAAACGTCGAGCATTATCCGGAAGATCGTCCCAGCTTTTCGCATTGCTGACATCTTCCTGCCATCCGGGGAATGATTCGAAGATCGGTTTACATCGCGAAAGCCGTCCTTGATCGCTCGGGAAGTCGCTGATTTTCTTACCGTCGAACTCGTACGAAGTACAGATTTTGACTTCAGGGAACCCGGAAAGTACATCGAGGTGCATCAGCGCAAGTGACGTCAGGCCGTTTACCAATGCCGAGTAGTTGAGCGCAATACCGTCGAGCCATCCGCATCGCCGCGGTCGTCCGGTGGTGGTGCCATACTCTTTTCCGCGCTCGCGAATCAGGCTGCCGATCTCATCTTCAAGCTCTGTAGGAAATGCGCCCGCCCCTACCCTGGTCGTATAAGACTTCGCCACTCCGATGATACTGTCGATCTGTGTCGGCCCAAGTCCGGTTCCGACAGTTGCGCCGCCGGCTGTTGGGTGGGACGATGTGACATAGGGATAGGTGCCCAGATCGATATCGAGCAGAGTTCCCTGCGCTCCTTCGAAGAGGACACTCTTGCCGCTACGCGCTGCCCGTGCTACAACAATAGCTGTATCGTCAACAAATGGACGAAGCTTGTCGGCGAAGGGGGCGTAATCGGCGACGATCTTCTTTGCATCCAGCGGTTCGACGCCGTAGATCTTGGTTAGAAGTTCGTTTTTTATGCTCAGGACGTGAGCCAGGAGATCCGGGAAAGCGCTGCGGTCGGTAAAGTCGCGCATCCTTATTCCAATGCGCGCGGCCTTGTCCTGATAAACGGGTCCAATTCCGCGCCCAGTTGTGCCGATTGCTTTTCCGCCTTTGCGACGTTCTTCCAGCTGGTCCAGAAGGCTGTGGTACGGCAGGACGACGTGTGCATTGCCGCTGATTTTTAAGTTATCGCAAGCAATTCCTCGACCGCGTAGACCTTCGATTTCGGCAGTGAATCCAGCCGGGTCGATGACAACACCGTCTGCTACGACATTAAGGGTGTGTGGATTGAGTACACCGGCGGGGACGACATGGAGCTTGTATTCCTGATCGCCGACAATTACCGTGTGGCCGGCATTACTGCCTCCGCCCCATCTGACAACAACATCTTTGTCGTGAGCCAAACAGTCAATGATTTTACCCTTGGCCTCATCACCCCACTGGGCGCCTACTACTACCGTGTTTCCCATCACTAATCCCCTATCACGCGGCATCATTCTTCGAAGAGCCGCGAAAACTGACAAAACACGACAGCAAGCAGCGTGTTTCGAGGCAAAAAACACGCACACCGGCAACGTTTTTTACGTACGATTATAGCACCAGGAAGATGGGGATGTCAAACGGAAGTAAGAGCTTATGCAGTAATTGTCGACTTGCATCCGGGCTCCCGTAAAACATGCGTACGTCGACCTACAATTCAATAAAACAAGGTGGGTGAGCTTATAAGCTCCCCACCCGGTTGGGCCGATATTCTGTTTTTTTACTAATTGTGCCGGTATTTAATTTTTCGTTCAAGACTGCCCGATCAATGCGGGATTTTGCACCAACCGAGCATTAATTCTCTTGGTTGACGTCTTGCGTGGTCTTTATGTTCCCGAGGCCGCATGAATGAAAACATTCCCGTGGAATTTATTTTTTAATATGCGCGATTCGTTTGAGAGTGGAGTGCGCAGCCGATGCTCCGCGCAGGCGGCGCGCAGCATCTTGGACGGCAGCATCGAGTGATTCTTTCTTGGGAGCCCATTCCTGTCTCACCAAATCTCGCTCTCGAGCTGCCTCGTTCGCAACTTTTCTGAGCTTTTGATCGGCGTCAAACTCGGCCGATTGTGCGGCGTAGTTGTAAATTACCTGCGCTTTTCGCATGCGAAGGAACGGCATGGTGACGAAGCCGAAGATGCCGAAGATGATCATTGCGGCGACAATCGGACTGACTACGATCAGGTCGATCAGGGGCACGGGAACGAGCGGTGGGATCGAGCCAAAGCGCCACTGACAGAGCCCGGCGACAACGACTGCTCCAACGACCACGATGATAAGGCCAATGACGAAACCGTTCAGCATTTCGTCCTTTAGTGGAGGGACCGGCGGGAGCTCGACTGCATCGTGCTCATCCTGAATGACCATCTCGGCCACCCGCTGCTCATTGCTGATCGCATTGATTCGACTGTCGAACGCTTGCTCGGCCGCGCGAAGACTTTCTTCTGCTTCGCGAAGAATGCGGTTTTTAACAGCGACGTCTTCCTCGCTTCTCGCCATTGCGAAGTCGGCCCATTCCGCCCGGCTGTTCCTCGCTTGTTCCGCTCGGAAAACAGCAGTCGGAAAGTCGGGTTCGGTTGGGAGCGCCGATTCATTGAACTCGTCGTCGGCATCCTCGGGCAAGAATACAATGTCGCCCTGTTTCTCGGCGAGTCGAATTAGACTAATTGTCTCTTCCCAGAGATCCCTCTCACTATTCGCCGTTTCCGCAGTTCGAGACTGCTGGCGGACCAAAATATCGACAGTGCTGGTAATCGCGTTGGTGAATGCGGAATCGGAGAGGATGCAAAGAAAAATAAATGGATCAGCATGCAGCGCTTCGTCGATAAACGACTGCGACTCAAGGTGCTGTCCGCAGGCGACCGAATAACGAGCCGCTTCAACCAGCATGGGCGGATCACGGCGAACATCGATGGCGCGGCGCATGGTCGCACGACTGCGCTCGAAGTTGCCCCGCTTCCACTGCATAAACGCTTCATGACGCAAGCTTTGGGCGAGATACCATTGCGACTGACGCTGGCTGAAGCTTGCGGCTGTACGAAAAGCATTTTCAGCTTCATCGAGCACACCTCGCTTCCAATAGAGCCAGCCAATCTGGAACCATGCGACAAAATCGTCGCGCCCGTCGGGCTTTGATACCACCGCGAGAAGACTAGACAACGGATCTCCCTCAGGAGATATATCGGACGGTGCGGCTTCACCGGCACTCTGACGAAGCTCGTAACGCTGTGCGAGGATCGACTGTACGTGCTTTTTCTCGTGGTATGCGATCAGACGCTCATGGAATTCGGTGTGCGATCCGCGGGAGAGAACTTGCAGCAGATCGCATACAGGCTGAACGGCGCGTGCAAGTGTCGCCAGGCGATCGTATTTTTCTTCCCGGGCCTGCACTTCTTCCAGCCATGCTTCGACCGCGTAGGCAGCATGAAGTGCATCGCTCTGTACGTCTTTGCGAAAGAGGAGGCCAATGCGATCTTCCGATGCTCCGGCGACGAGCGTGTAAAACCGCTCGATAAAGTAAACTCGATCGGTGGATTGTGCGAGGATAGCAGGTATAGCGGCAGACTCAGCCAAGGCTCCATACTCCTAGCGCAGGCCCCATAAACTGAAACAAGCGCGGAACCGGATAAGTATACCTGCGACGGAATACGAATTTACCCCTGAATAAGCCAAGGAGCAGAGATTCGCTCTTCAGGATTCGTTGAATACTTTATTCTACCGACGGAGACCAGGCGCAACAAAACGTGTCGATTGAGACGAGTTTCAGAAGCTCACCCCCTGCCCTCTCCCGAAACACGAGTCTGTTGCCGATTTCGGTATGGAAGTGGTTGGATTACTAAATGACGCAACGAAAAAATGTCCTGTTTTTGCTCTATTTTTATGTTGTTTTGAGCTCAAAACCGCCTTTCGACAACAATGCCTTTTTTGAAAATATTATAGGCTGAATGTGCTGATTTTGTCAATGCGTTGTGTTGTTGGTGTCTTTCTACCAGGCGAAGCATGTTCGTGCGCAGCGGCCTTTTATTCCATCAAAATCTGCTGCATTTTGCTGGTGTTGCCGAAGAAGTCGCGGGTGACGATGTCGTGTTCGGTGGCTTCGTAAACGGTCTTCTTAAGGCCACCCGGCGTGATCTCGAGAATGTCGGCATCCGAATAGCTCATCAAAATTGGCGAAGGCCTAGATTGAAGAAGCTTTCGGCCCGATCGAAGAAGTGGTCAGTCGCATGCGAAGGCATGCGGACAAGTGTGAGGTAATCGCATATCTCAGAATGCGATGCCCTTGTCGAAAAGTTGAAGTTCCGAGACCCGCCCTCAGCGTTGAACCCCCATGCCACGGCTAGCGCCTCTAAAAGAGTAGATTTGCCGCTGCCGTTCTCGCCGACTATAAAGGTCACCTTTGGATGAAGATCGACGATGTCTAAAATACGCACAACTGGAAGTGAAAACGGATATTTGTCAAACGAGGACACCCGCTCGGCATCAGCAGCCTGCAATTACCGCTGCTGCTGCGCGTTCTCCGCTGAGCATGGCGCCGTTGATACTGCCGCTGGCGGTCCAGTCTCCGGCGAAGACTAGTCCTGGGGTCGCTGGCGGCGGTGCGGGTTTTTCGCCGGGCGGCTGGGCGGGCTGGGCATAGCGTATACGGTAGACGGTCAGTCTCTTGTAACCGTCCAAGGCTTTCAGTGCGGTCGTGTCGCCGACAAATAGCTCTTTAAGCTCATCGACTACTCTGTGGGAAAGTACATCGTCATTGGTCTCGTCCACGCCAAGGACTGTCGCCCCGAGGAGGCATTTACCGGGCGGGGCGTAGCTCGGCGCCACATTGGTCAACATTTGGGCATTGTTCAAAACCGCAGAGCTGTTGGCGTTCAGCAGCAGGTACGGCGTCTTCCACAACGGATCGCTACCGCTGAGGTAGACCACCGAGACGCCGACCCCGGCAGTCTCGATCTGCTTCCCGGAAATAGCCGCAGCGGCGGGAGCATCGACAGCTAGAACGACGGATTCAGCGATCATTTGCGTGTCATCTTCCAGAATCACGCCCTCAACTCGACCGGAGCGTTCGATGAGCGACTGGACTGTAGCTCCCAAAATGATCGACCCGGCGCCGAAGAGCGGGCGGGCAAGCTGTTCGGTGACTGCGCCGATCCCGCCCGACGGCAAACAGGCATGCCCGCGACTGAGCATCGCATAGTAGTATTGGAAGAGGCCCGCAGAAGGGCCAAGTGAGCGGTCGAGCAGAATGCCGCCGTAAAACGGACGAAAGAAAAAGTCGATCGTGCGAGCGGAGAATCCCTCTGCGACAAGATACTTCTGAATCGATAGATTACTTGGCTCTGCATCCTCTCCTGCGTGCTCGGACACTTTCGATGCCAGAGATAAAAGGCGCAGCTTATCCGAAAGCGGGATTTCGCCGGTTAATATCGTCTCGGCCAGACCCGAAAGATCGAATGCCCTCCGAGGATCCGTGAGAACTGTCCGCTTACCGTCGCGGCAGACAATCGCCCCGGATGCAAAGTGGGACAGCTTTAAAGCTTCAAGGTCGAGATTGCGTCGGACAGCGGGATAGGAGTCGAAGAGGACCTGGAAACCGCGGTCGAGGGTAAACCCTCCAACCTTGTCGGACCGTACCCGCCCGCCCGGCCCGTCGCCGGCTTCAAGCACGGTGACGTCTCTTCCGGCATCCTGCAGCTTGCGCGCGCAAGTCAATCCGGCGAGACCGGCCCCAACGACGATAACTGTCATAGTGGAAGTTTACCCCCATCACCTTCGGGAAGATCGGAAATGTTAGGCGGCACTTGTGGTAACCTATCGCTGTGCGAGCGTTTAACATAGTTCACGACAATCACGGCGGTGCTGACAAACTACTCATGGACGATCCGACCGCGTGGCGATAAATCAGAAACAACGATTCTGCAAGCCGGTATTCCGTATCGGAAGAGTGATGATCGCAGCATTCGCTGTCTCCACGGGCGGCGCCTGCTTTGCGCAGAGCGACGTCGGCGGCGGAATCCATCCGTTGCCCGTGGAAGTGCCAAGCGTCCCCCTTAACGCACCGATCCCCCAGATTACAGTAGACGCCGGCGATGAAAGCGGGTTGGTTTCCGGCCAGGGCAATTTTACGATTACCGGCGGTGTGACGATCGCCGGCGGCTCCGAGTTTTCGCTACGCGCGGACTCGGTCACCGGAAATATGCAGACCGGGATAGCGACAGCGGTCGGGCATGTTTCTTTCCGCGAGCTGAACAGCTATCTCTCAGTCGACTCTCTCTTTGCCAGCCAGCAGTTGCAGGCCGGTTCTGCGACCAATGCGGAAATCTATTCGGCTCCTTATCTCATTACAGCCGACCGACTGGTTTTTCAGCAAAACGAAGTCGATCTCTACGATGCCTCTTTGACAACATCGCCGCCGGATCAAAAGCCCGAGTACTCAATACGGGCTAAATCGATCACGTATATGCCGCTCAGCCACAAAATCTTATTGCATGAAGCAGCGTTTTACCTGGGCAAAAAACGAATAATCGAAGAACGCAGTATTACACTCCATACATCGACCACGAAGAACGGGCAGTCCGCAACCAGCAATATTATTGCCTCTTCCTTTGGATACACCGGGTACAACGGCCCGTTTATTGTTTACCGGACACATGTCGGCACGCCGAGCAAAGGTATCGCGGCAAGCATTACGCTTCCAGAGCGGCACAGCCTTGGCATTTTAGTCACAGCGACAACGCCGCTAATCTCGTCTCATTCGAACAACGACAACAATGTCCCGAAGACTTTGATCGGGCGAATTCGCGCGGCGGCCGAAGCGACCGAGCCGATCTTGCCGCAAGGAGACCCGCTGCTCTTTCATTGGTTCCAGACGGTGACAGCAATGAACGACCGGTTCCTCACTATTCCCAACAACTTGACATTGAGCGCGACGGGTACGGCATCGTACCGCGAAATAGTTCAGGGCCACGAAACAGATAACTTGTTTTACTCACGTCTCCCAGAAGCATCTCTGACTGCGATCGCGCCGATCTCGGGTCCGCGTTCGCTTCCTACTAGCCGCGACCCGCAGCAAATGCGTAAAGCATTGAAACAGATAGCTCTTTATACTGTGATTACGCCGACAGTCGGTCGGTATTACGAATATCCTGACGAGGTGAGCTCAAACCGGTCGGCGGCGCAGTTCAGCATCGAGTCCCGGCCGATACTGGTTGGCAAAAATCTTCTCTTCAAGCCGGCAATAGGATACTTAGATTCGACTTATCCAGAGAAACATCAGTCGTTTCAGGTACTGCAGTACGACGTTGCTATCGAGAAGTACTTTACCGATGAGACCGGGTGCGGCTTCGAGTACCTGCAGAGCCAAGAGCACGGCTCAAGCCCGTTTCAGTTTGACACGCCCTATACCAGTCAGGAACTCGATACGCGGCTGCAGATCGGCATGCCGCGCGTGATTCTCGGCGCAGTGCTGAAGTATGATATCCGCGGACACAACCTCTACTCCCAGCAGGTCATGATCGCACCGGTCATGCGCGGGGTCATCCCCAATTTCACTTACGACTTCAAGGACAGCTCCTTCGGGGTCGGGCTCGATATTCAGGGCCTGACGTATTAACCGTCTGGCCCGAGCGGATGAGAGGGACGACGAACGGCGCGTGCGCTGCGCATTCGAGCGGGACGTGCGAAGAACATCCCGATTGCCAGAGTCAGCCCGAGGCTGAGCGGTACGTTGACAAACACGAGAGCAAGCGCTGCGGCGCAGAAGACGATCCCCAGGTCGTAGTCGCGTGTCAGCGACTTTATCACACCCTCATCAAGCCCTGGCTGCAGCAGGTGGCGCTGCCAGGCGGCATAGCGCCAGACTATGGCGAAGTGGATTCCGGTGAACAAACCCAACCCGCTGAAGACCAGTGCAGCATACTGCTCAAGTGTCCGCTCCCGCCCGATATATTCCGCGAGTAGTCCGGCGCCGAACGGCATCAAGACGATCCAAAGCAGGGAAACGACGTTAAAAAACAGGAGAACCTGATCGACCCGCCGGATATATTTGAAGATGTGATGATGGTTCATCCAGTAGATGCCAATGATCACGAAGCTATAAACGTAGGCGACATATTGCGGCCATTGGGAAAGCAGGTCATGCACAAGTGCGAGATCGTGCGCCGCAGGGATCTTGATTTCCAGTACCAGCAAAGTGATAGCAACAGCGAAAACTCCGTCACTAAATGCTTCAACACGCCCTGGTTCGCGAGTCTCATAGAGCTCATCTGACTCCCTTTCAGTCACGTCCATCTTACGCGGCTCCTTCATCCCCTTCCATCTCCGATCATAACGCGCGCCGTGCTCCGTCCAGATGCTCCGAACACACCGCCTCCGGGGTGCATACTCGCACCGGTAAGGTATAGGCCGCCGATCGGGCTTCGGTAATTCGCGAGGTCCGGAAGCGGGCGCATAGCGAACATCTGGTCCAGCGACATTTCGAGGTGCATTACGTTTCCGTGCAGCAGTCCGAGTGTCCGTTCCAGATCGAGCGGCGACTGTATATGCTTGGCGGTGATCGCCTTTCGCATGTTGGGCGCATATTTGTAGAGAGTCTGCAGAATCGACTCCGCAGCTTCCTCGCGCGCTGCATCGTCCCAAAAGCGGCCGTCCGAACGCTGATAGGGAAAGTACTGCGACCAGAGCTGAACAACGTGCTTTCCGGGCGGAGCGAGCGTCGGATCGATGGCGCTGAAAGTCATCGCCAGTACTGCGGGCTGCTTTGATGGGGTACCGCCTGCATAGTCGCCGTGGGCTTGTACGAGATAGTCAAGAGTTGGACAGAGAAGCTGCATACCGTTATGCATCTCTGCCGGTGTTCCTCCTCCATAATCCGGAAGAGCATCGGCGGCGCAGCGGACAGTCATGCCAAAGCCATTGCCAATGTTCAAGGCGGAAATTTGGCGGCCCATCTCCGGAGTAAGATCGGCTTCTAACAAAAGAGTCTTGAACGTGGTGACAATATGGCAGGCGGAAACGATTTTTTTTGCGTAGATCACTTCCCCGCTCTGCAGGATTATGCCCGACGCCTTTCCATTTTGCTCGACGATAATGCGCTCTACGGGGGCGTCGGTGACGATCTCTCCGCCGGACGCTTCGATGGCTCGCCCGAGTGCGACTGAAAGCATTCCGGAACCGCCTCTCGCGCGCTTTGCGCCGAACTTGTGGACAGCGGCATGCCAGCCGGCGAAAGGGCCTCCTCCGGGTTCAGAAGGCGGCGGGCCGGACTGCGCGGCGAGCCAGCCGAGAGCGGCGCGCATCTCGCTCGATTCGAAAGTCTCGCGCAGCAGCCGCCCGTAGCCCATCATGATCTGCTTAAGGCCGTCGATAGTTCCTTCGCCCGGACTTTTAGCCAGGATGACATGGCGGCCAAAGGCAGCGAGCGTTGGCGGCTCCTGAAAGACCTTGAACACTCCCTCGGTGACAGGGCCCCAGGAGTGGATAAATCTTTCATAGGCGGCAGCATCCGAAATAGAAACCTGTCTAATGCTCTCACAGGTGCGACCTAAATCACGGTAGAAGGAGAGTGTTTTGCCATTTTCCAAAGGGAACGATGCCCACGGGTCCATTTCGATGTATTCCAGACCGAAATCGGCAAGGCGAAGATCTTTGATGATGGGGGTGTGATGGATCATCAGGTGGACCGATGAGCCGATATCGATTTTGTAGCCGCCGAACATCTCTTCGGTGCAGACCGCGCCCCCGATGACTCCGCGGCGTTCGACCACCAGCACTTTCCACCCAGCGGCAGCGAGATAGTTGGCGCAGACGAGACCGTTATGGCCGCTGCCGATCACGATAGCATCATAACGACTACGCACGGCTCAGTATACCAGCCGCGCCTAAACGGGCGGCAGGAACCGTCGACTGAAGTCGCGGCTGGGAGCCGAGGCGGCAAACGTCCAGGCGACGAAAGAGCGAGCGGCGGAAGTGCTTCGGCGTGTAATCGGAGGGTACACAAAGGCCGTAGGAAAACCATAATTGAAGAAATGAGTACCAACGAAACAGCGGCGATCGAAACACGTCAAGACAAACTCCTGTATGTCTTGTTCGTCCTCCAGCTCTGCATGTTCGAGGTCCATACTCTGCAGTTGATACAAGATCACGGTTTTGCGCGGGAGGTGCTGGGCGCAGCGGGCATTCTTCGGGGCGAGCCGGAATATCGTGTCTTTCAAAACCGGCTGCTTGGGCCGGCGATCGTTGAGCTGACAGCGAAGGCGACCGGGCAGCCGTTTACCCCGACTTATGCACTCTGTCTGTCACTATTGATCGCGCTGTCGAATGTACTGTGTTTCACCCTGGTCAGACGGGTCACCGGAAAGTCTATTACGGCATTGGCGGCGACTACCGCATTTGTGGTCGCTGTCGTCTTTATGCAGGACACTAGCTGGTTCTTCTTGTGGGATGCGATAGACCTCTCTACGATGGTGGTATTTGCGTACGCCGTTTTCTACGCGAAAAACGACTTGCGGATACTGGTTCCGCTTTTTTTGGTGGAGCTCTTAAACCGTGAGTCGGCGGAGTTTATCGCACTGTGGATCGTTATCGTGGCAGTACAGCAGTTGTGGGATGAGGCTTCAGGCCGGCGCTTCAGCAAGGCGGGATTGGCGCAGCTCTTCACTGGTTCGGCTCTGCTGGTCGGCGGGACGTTGTGGACAAAGTGGTTACGCACCGAACTTTTCCGTCGGTCGTTCGACAGCCGGATCGGTCTGGACCTCAAGCACAGCAAGGACGGCCAGTGGATCACGCTGCTTGAAAACTTACGTGTCGAAACGCTGACCCACGAGGTGGCATCCTTTGTCATCGCGATCATCGCCTGCTCAGCCATCGCGTATATGCTCTCTCGCCTCTTTGTCCTCAAGGGACGCGATTCGTACCAAGAAATTATTCAAATTACGGCTATGGCGCTGGCGGTATGGATTTTCGGGCGCGTGGACGAAACCAGGGTCTGGCTGGAATTCATTCCATTCGGCATCTTTTTCGCGTTCACCATCCAGCCGGCAATCGCCGAAAACAAAGTGACGGTTCTGGAGATGTCAGAGTCTGACAGCCAACGCGCTGCTTAGCTCAGGCCATGCACTGGCGAATGTTGAGCGCGCAGAGCGGGCAGCAGCCTGATGCGACATCACGTCCGCNNTGGTCGGCGAATGTCGGCTCATAGAGCGCCTTGCAACGTCGGCATGGAACCCACCCGTTCGCCCTTTTCCAATCCAAAGTCTTCGCTGCGCGTTGCCGGATCGCTTCGACCCTCTGCATCATCGCGGCTTTAGGATCTGCGGGCAGCGCCTGGTTATTCAGCGATGCGATGCCAAGTTCCAGATCGGTCGGCGCCATTGGTAGTTCACGCTGCGTAATCTGTACAGTGGGTTTCGGCCGCCGCCCGCCCGATTTAAAGTGAATATCGGTGAGGATGGCGCCGCCGAGGCGGCTGTTCAGACGCTGAAGGATGTCGCCGCGCAGAAGTGTGAGCTCATGCGCCCAAACTCCTGATCGAGCGCGGACAAACAAGACCCCGCCGCGGACAGTCTCCGCGGTACTGGCCTGAGCCAGCGTGTCGCCCACTACTTCCCGCCAGAGGGCGAGAGCACGGTGCGGGCGTATGCCCTCAGACAGTGAGTTCTGATGCAGAGCACCGTCGATGATCGACCCAAGTCCGCTAATCGTTCGGCCCCGATTGGTAGTACGTTGATTTATCATACTTACTCTACTCTTGCCGAATTCTAAAAAGCGGAAGCAATTGCGAAATTATTTTTGACGACGACGTTGAAAGTCATTTCTTCCAGGTCTTTAAAGGATCATTAATACAAAAATACTACTACTGCACAAATCGTTCCTTTTGTATTAAGCCGGTGTTTAATTAGGCTTTCCCAAAAAAAGAAGATTTTAAGCGATAATCGCTATTCGACGAACGCGGAGTAGATAGACTGCATTGCCTTCTCGAAATCGGCGCCGATCACGCCAATAATAATATTGATTTCGCTCGCTCCCTGATCGATCATACGGATGTTGACTCCGGCTTCGCCAAGAGCCGCGAAAAGTTTGCCGGCCATCCCGATCTTGTTGCTCATTCCTTCGCCGACAGTGGCGATCAACGCCAGGTCGTGGAGAACTTCGATTCGATCCGGGTTCAGGATATTCTTGATATCCAGCACCACCTGGTCTTCTCGTCCTTCAAGAAAGTCAGCGCGGATCACCACGGACATCGTGTCGATACTGGTGGGGGCATGCTCATAGGGAATGCCGCGCGCTTCGAGCAACTCAAGCATCCGCCGTCCATAACCAACTTCCCCGTTCATCAATGCCTTCTCGGTAAAGATCGTCACAAAACCCTTATGACCGGCAACTCCAACCAGTGTGCTGTTGGACGAATCGCGAGTGGTGACGATTCTGGTGCCGGGCGCTGCGGGATCGTTGGTGTTGCGAATATGGATTGGAATTCCGGCCTCGCGAACCGGAAAGACAGCTTCATCGTGCAGCACTGTCGCTCCCATATAGGAAAGCTCGCGCTGCTCGCGGTACGTTACCTCAGCGATCGGTTTTGGATTCTTGATCAGGCGTGGATCAGCCATCAGCAGGCCGGAGACATCGGTCCAGTTCTCGTAGACACCAGCGAGTACTGCTCGGGCGACGATTGCGCCGGTAATGTCCGATCCACCGCGTGAGAAGCAGCGTACTTTGCCCGCTAAATCCTTGCCGTAGAAACCAGGGATGACTACGATGTTATTTTCATTTTCGACAGTTGCGGCAATGCGTGCATAAGTTTCGGAAGCCCGAACTTTACCGTCGAGTCCGAAGACGACCACATCCTCGGCATCGACAAAACGCGCCCCGAGGAACCTGGCGATGAGTCGGCCATTGAGGTACTCCCCGCGCGAGGCTACCCAATCGCTGTCGGCGCCGGAGGCGATCTGTATCTGAACATCGCGCAGCCAGTCGAACATCTCCGGGACGTCCAGTTTGTCTGCGATGCTCATATACCGCTCGCGGATAACATCAAACGCGAACGCTGAGTTCAGACCTTGCTGCACCAGCGAGTGGCAGAGGTAGAGCAGATCGGTAATCTTTTTGTCGTCGGATGTGCGCTTCCCCGGCGCACTGACAACGACGAATCGGCGGTTGCTGTCGGACTGCACGATCGCCGCCGCTTTGCGGATCTGATCGGCATCCGCCAGGGACGTTCCACCAAATTTACAGACTATTGTATTACTGTTTAAACTCAAAGGCGAGGCGCCGTCGCCTGCTATTTCCCTAACCATTGAAAAAAACTCCTTCATCTGTTACAAGATTATGGCATCCCGCAGTACTTCAAAGAGACTGCGATCGGTCAGATCGAGGTGGAGCGGGGTTACCGACACCCTGCCTTCGGCGGCAGCGGTGACATCGGTGTCCGCTGCTGTCTGGTGGTCGGCGATGGTTCCGCTTAGCCAGTAGTAAGTCTTGCCGGATGGGTCCTTGCGCTTTTCGAGCCTGTCGACATACTGCCGCGGCCCCTGTCGCGTGAAAGATATGCCGCAAATGTCCGCAAGACCGACATTCGGCACATTGACATTAAGAAGCGTGTGCGGCGGCATTGGGTTCTTCAATACCCAGCCGACAATTCGCTCGGCCACTGCTGAAGCCGTTTCCCAATGGCAGTCGCTCGAAAAGGTGGCCAGCGAAACGGCTAGTGCTGGATGTCCGATCATAACCGCTTCCAGCGCGGCGGAGACCGTGCCCGAATAGTGGACATCCCAGCCGAGGTTCGGCCCGTGGTTGATACCGGAGATCACCAGGTCGACGTCGCCGTCCATGACTTCGAGCGTGCCGAGAGTCACACAATCGGCGGGAGTGCCGCTGCAGGAAAATGCCAAGGAACCGTCAAGGAGTTTCGTCTCAAGCAGGCGCAGCGGTTCATTCAGGGTAATGGCATGGCCTGCGCCTGAGCGCTGCCGCTCCGGCGCGACAACGACGATCTCTGCAAGGTGTTCCAAAGATTTCTTGAGCGCGTAGCNNAAACGCATGGCAGTTATTATGTCGGGAAAGGGTCTGTTTTCTGTTTTGTTGCGAGGCGCTATAATCAGGGTATGCTATTTTCCGTCTACCGCAGAAGGATAAAGATGTACGATGGATATCGCGACAAGATTCGAACGCAACCCGATATTGAGGCCAAGCGACTGCCTTCCAAGCCGTGAAGGCCTGGAAGTAGTGTGTCTTCTTAACCCCGGCGTATTCAAATACAATGGTCGGATCGGGCTGCTTTTGCGGGTCGCGGAACGCCCCCGTCAGAACGAAGGCTGCATTAGTTTTCCGGTACTCGCCCCACAGGCGCTCGGCGGAATCGAGATCATGGAGTTCAAAAAGGACGACCCCGATCTCGGCTTCGGCGATCCTCGCGGAGTTATTTACAAGGGTAAAAGCTACCTGACCACCCTGTCGCATCTGCGGCTCGCCTGGAGCGATGACGGAATCAATTTTACGATCGAGGCAAAGCCGGCCTTAATCGGACACGGCCCTTTTGAATCGTTCGGTATCGAAGACTGCCGTGTGGCACTGGTGGAAGGACGCTACTGGCTGACTTTCACCGCAGTCTCTCCGAGTGGAATCGCTGTCGGCCTGATCAGCACCGCCGACTGGCTGTCCTACGAGCGGCACGGCTTGATCTTCCACCCGACAAACAAAGATGTCGCGCTCTTCGAAGAAAAGGTCGGGCGTGAGTATTTTGCCATGCACCGGCCGTCGAGTGTGCATATCGGCGGCAACTACATCTGGCTCGCCAGATCGCCGGACCTGGTCCACTGGGGCCGACACTTTTGTCTTGCGCAGACGCGCGACAATATGTGGGATTGTCAAAGAATTGGCGCGGGCGCCTCTCCGATCCGAACCGACGAAGGCTGGCTGGCAATATATCACGGCGCGGACGATGCGTCGCGGTATTGCCTGGGAGCGCTGCTGCTGGATATTAACGATCCGGAAAAGATTCTGGCGCGATCGATTCAGCCGATCATGGAACCAATCGCCCCGTATGAACAGACCGGCTTCTTTGGAAACGTCGTCTTCACCAACGGCCATGTTGTCGACGGCGACAAAGTCACGATCTACTACGGTGCATCCGACGAAGTGATTTGCGGCGCAACGTTCTCGATCAACGAGATACTGGCATCGCTGAAGAAGTCCCAATGAATGCCGGCGAAGCCGCCGAGTTTGTACTGCGTCTCCCCAGAGCCACCACAGACAACCCCTTTGGAGCATCGCCCGATGTCTACCGGGTCGAACGGCGCATTTTCGCCTTCATCATTCCCGACTCGGACCAACAAACGATCAGTCTGAAATGAAACGCCGACCTTGCTCTCCTCCTGCGCCGAGATTATATTACATACGAACCAAATTACTGGCAACGGCGCTTATTAATCACTTGCGCGATTTAAGTTGCGCCTAGTCAGCGGCCGCCGGGACCTCGACTGAAGTCGGGGCTGGGAACCGAGGCGGTAAACATCTAAGAGACGAAAGAATGAGTAGTCGGCGCGAATGGGCAAATAAGGACACTCATCGTGCTTGGCGAACAATACGTTGCACCCGCACGTAGATTACGTTGCTACTACCAGAACGTCGATATCTTTTACCAGGGCTAGCAGGTTGTTGACGATTGAGCCGCCGAGGGCTTCGTGGAAACGGTTTCTTTTTGAGTGGCCGATGACAATTTGGGTGACCTGGTTCTTCAGTGCGTAATCGGCCAGAGTCTCCGCGATCTTTTTACCGTTGAGCTGTTCGATTTTAATATTGAGACGGGCGGCCAGGGCGAAGTCTTCATCGAGAATTTGCTGCTGCTCGCGGGTGATTTTATCGGTCGCGACATAGACCCCGATCAGGTCGGCTCGCAGCCGCTGCGAGATGCGCCAACCGCGGCGCAGAAGCTTGTCGGAAAGCTTGTCGGGAGAGATGCAGACCAATACTTTCTCGGTGGTATGCCACACCTGCTCGACTCCGTGTTCTTCACGGTAGCCCTGGACACTTCGGTCTACTGCTCCGGCGACTTCGCGCAGCGCGATCTCACGCAGCGCGGACAGGTTGCCTTCGGTGAAGAAGTTGGAAAGCGCGGTCGGGACTTTTTCCGTCGCATAGATATCGCCCCGCTGCAGTCGGTTGATCAAAGCGCGCGGCGAGATGTCGATCGTGACCACTTCATTCGCTTCGCCAAGTACCCAGTCTGGGACAGTCTCACGTACCTTGACTCCGGTAATCTGTTGGACAGCATCGTTGAGACTTTCTAGATGCTGGACGTTCATCGCGGAAAGAACATTGATTCCGGCGTTCAGAATCTCCAGAACATCCTGATACCGCTTTTCATTTTTCGAGCCGGGGACGTTGGTGTGTGCTAACTCATCGACCACGACCCATTTGGGCTTGCGCTCTAGAATGGCATCGAGGTCCATCTCTTCAAGGTTGACATCGCGATACTCGATTACTTTCCGCGGAATGACCTCGAGGTCTTTAACCTGCTCCACCGTCCCGCGTCGCCCGTGGGTCTCGATAAAGCCGACGACGACGTCTTGTTTGCGATCGTTTTTACGGCGATATGCTTCAGTCAGCATCTCGTAGCTTTTACCGACGCCGGCGGCAAACCCGAGAAACAGCTTCAATCTACCGCGTTTCGATGCCTTCTCTTCCTTTTGCAGGCGGGCAAGGAGCTCGTCGGGCGTCGGCTTTTTGGGAGAGGAGTCGTTTGTTGTCATACTGAAATTATATCTCGAAGGTGTTGATCACGGTTTAAGAGGCACACAAATGGACAGCCGGACGTTCTCTGGGCAGATCTTTGCCCTCCCGAAAAACGTCCGGCTCTTCGCTTGTTCAGCAGAAGTCTGATTGAGCTAATGTTTTGATACTACTTCGACGGATACTTGGAATCCAGTGCGAGATTAAGCATCAGCACGTTGACACGTGGTTCGCCGATGAAGCCGAGGTCTCGGCCTTTGGTGTATTGATCCACCAAGGCCTGAACCGATGCTGCATCCACTCCACGGGCCTTTGCGACTCTCGGCGCCTGCAGGGCGGCGTTCTCCGGGGTGATATCCGGATCGAGGCCAGACGCCGACCGGGTGACGGCATCGACCGGAACGGGGGTGCCGGCGGGCAGATTGTTTTCTGCTCGGTAGTCATCGGCGAGATTCTTGACCCCTTCAAAGTACGATGGGTTTGGCTTGCCGTTCGGCAGTGTCTTCGCGATTCCATTGATCAGCTTGTCGCTGGTCGGGCCGAGGTTCGTACCGCCGCTGGCAGTAGGATCGTAGCCGGCGCCGGCCGCTGACGGCCGCGGCTGGAAGTAGATCGCCTTTGTAAAGCCCTGAGCAAGAAGCTCAGAGCCGACGACCTGTCCCGCGCTGTTGCGGACGAGGCTTCCGTTCGCCTGCTTGTTCATCGCCGCCTGGGCGATGACCGAGACGACTAGCGGATAGACGAAACTGACGATCACCAGGGTGATCAACGTAACTCTGATTGAAATGATAAGCTGCTTAATCATTTTATTTGCCTTTTCTTAATGTGCCGGTGCGCAGTGCAGGATGACGACGATCTGGTCGAGCAGCCAGATGAATGGGAACGGAACCAGAATTCCGCCGAGGCCCCAGACCATCAGGTTTCGTCGCAGCACCTGGGCAGCGCCCATTGGCTTGTATGGAACGCCTCGCAGCGCAACCGGGATCAAAGCGATGATCACCAAGGCATTGAAGATGACCGCGGCCAGCACCGCGCTGTACGGCGAGTGCAGGTGCATCAGGTTTAAGGCCCACAGCGGACCATGCTCGTGTCCTGCTACGATATAGAGTGTCGAGAACATTGCCGGGATGATCGCGAAGTACTTCGCAACATCGTTGGCAATCGAGAAGGTGGTCAGCGCGCCGCGGGTCATCAGGAGCTGCTTGCCGATTTCNNCGGCCTGCGCCAGAGCGGGGGCGTCATTGGTGCCGTCACCAGTCATCGCGACCAGTCGGCCTTCTGCCTGCTCCTTCTTGATCAGGGCCATCTTGTCTTCCGGCTTAGCCTGAGCAAGGAAATCGTCAACACCGGCCTCCTGGGCGATTGCAGCGGCGGTGAGCGGGTTGT